>DIVU01000242.1 GCA_002423365.1 Desulfuromonadaceae bacterium UBA6124
TTTTTTGGCATTTTACATCCAGTTTGTGGAGGAATCTCATGTCCGTTAACAAAGTCATCCTCGTCGGCAACCTCGGCAAGGATCCCGAGCTTCGCTATACCCCCTCCGGGGCCGCCGTCGCGACCTTTTCCCTGGCCACGTCCGAGCGTTATAAAGATCGTGACGGCCAGCAGCAGGAAAAGACGGAGTGGCACAACATCGTCGCCTGGCGGCAACTGGCCGAGATCTGCGGAAAATATCTGCACAAGGGCAAGCAGGTCTATATCGAGGGGCGCATCCAGACCCGCTCCTACGATGACAAAGATGGCAACAAGCGCTACATCACCGAAATTGTCGCCGACCAGATGCAGATGCTCGGCGGGCGCGGCGACGAAGGTGGCGGAGGCCAGCGCGAAGGCGGCAATGCCCCCCGGGGCGGCAACCGCCAGGAAAGCCGCCCGGCCCAGCAGGCCCAGCGCTCGACCCCGGCGACCCCGGCCTACGAAGACTTCGCCGATCCGCCCTTCAATCCGGACGACGATATCCCGTTTTAACTTAGGTCATCTTAATAATGTAAACTTTATGACGCAACCCACTGTGGTTGCGTCTTTTTATTTTCGGGGGGCGGAAGATTGGGGCACAAAGAAAAACGCCTGACTGCCGGGAAGTCTCCGGTCGTCAGGCGTTTTTTGATAGGAATTTTATCCTCACCTTCCTCTGGTGCAGAAAGTGAGGCGATTTTCTTGATCAGTGGGCCATGGCATCCATGGCTTTGTTGCGCGAGGATTCGACCCGGGCGAGGATTTTCTCCACCTTTTCCTCGGGCAGGAATTCGACGTTGCCGGTTTCGAGCACGTACATGGCGCCGACGACCTTGGCTTTACCCGATTTGACCATTTCGCGGGTCGCCGGGCTTTCGCGGAAGAGATCCTCAATGGCTTGCCAGACGTTTTCTTCGATGGCGTAGGGAATGATGGCTTCGCCGTGAATCTGGGGATTCTGCTGGCTTGCGCGGGTTACCGCCGGCTGGATATTGTCGACCAAGGGCGGGATGTTGCGCTCCAGGGCATGCCCTTCGCCGTGCATGGCGTGGGTTACGGCGGTTACCGCGCCACACTGGCTGTGGCCGAGAACCACCAGGACCGGGGTGTTGACGTGGGCCAGGCCGTATTCGATGGAGCCGATTTCGTCGGTGTCGCAGACGTTGCCGGCCACGCGAATGATGAAGAGATCCATGATGCCGGCGTCAAAGATCGTTTCGACGGGAACCCGGGAGTCGGAGCAGCTGATGATCGTGGCGTAGGCGTGATCCCCCTGGTTTTCCTTGGCGGCCTGGGCAATGCGCTTGGCGTCGCTGTGGGGGTTGATCGATTGTCCGGAGACGAAACGCTGGTTCCCCGCCTTGAGCATGGCGATGGCTTCGTCGGGGGAGGGCTTTTTCGCCGTGCTCGAAGCCGACGCTCCGCCCGCCAGCAGCAGCGCCGCCACCACCGAAAGAACAATAGACGCTTTTTTCATTTTTTTCCTCCTGTTGAATGGGTCTTGGGAAAAGCTGCCGAATGATAGCGAAAGTTTCGACGAAAAAAAATGATAAAAATGAGATGCGACTAAGTTTTTGGTGGAGTTTGCTCAAAGACGCCGGCCTGCCCTGGCTTTTGTCCGTCATGCAACCTGCCGAATTCCATGTTGGAAATGCTTATCCCCGCCATAGGGTCCAGGCCAGATTGTTCTTGTCGGAACTCTGGGTGAATTTTGCCTTGCAGGTCAGGCACTGATAATCCTGCTCTTCAAAGCCGCGCGGGTTGATCCCGTTGAACTTTCGCAGGGAATCGATTTTTATCAAAAACTCGTGGGGCTTCCCGTTGCGGGTTTTTCGCGATTGCTCTTCGCAAAGCGCGCAGATTTCCATCCTGGCCTCCTGGATCTCTCTCCTCGTGAAAATGCTAAGGCTTATTTGCAGCGCATGGTTTTCTTGCCGCCCTCGAAAAGAATCTCAATCTTTTGTGGACCGACAATGCGCTGGACAAAGCCAAAGCCAAAAGTCGGATGACTGATCAGCGATCTGATTTTGTAATGGGAGGTCATGGAGTAATCCGTGGCCTCGCCGTTCGCGATGGTCGGCTGCAACTCTTCCCACTCCTTGCGTTCGGCGGCCTTGAGCTGGTTGTTTTGCCGCACGGCGGTCTTCTGGGTTGTGGCGTTTGTCTGGTAATCATGTTGGCGACCACAGATGTTGCAGAGAACCTTTCCCGGGGTGGATTCGTTCATGGCGAGGATCAGGTGAGAGGTGACCTTGCGACATTTGGTACAACGGGTTTCGATCGCTTTGCCTTGGGAAAACGTGGGTTTTCGCATCGTGTAACTCCCTGGTTGGCAACTAGCCGAAGGATGGCCGATAAAAACCAGGGAACTGACCGGAATCTAAGGGGCAAGCTTGACCAATTGGCATGCTTGGAACACCCGTTGGCAGGCAACGGGCCTCTTCAGGCCGTAAACTCAGTTCATTACGGCATTGAAGGGATGGGGGACGAGGGCGGGGCGGGGGGCGGATCAATGGTTAATACTACACCCTCCCACGGATAAAAGATACCGATTGCTTGAGCGAAAACCTTTTCGGCCGGCAGTGGACGACAGGGGTTTGTGGAAGGCGGGAAGGGAAATGGGGGGCGGCGGGCCGCCGTCAGCGCGGCTCGGCCAGCAGCAGCCGGTTTTTCGGGGTGATGTCGCCGGGGATGGTCTGGGTGTGGACCAGATAGCCGGCACGGCGCAGGCGTTCAACGCGCAGCACGTCGAGGGCGAGGGAGCCGTCGAGCCAGCCGTGCAGACCGCCGAGGTCGGCACCCTTGAGGTCGTGACAGCAGGGAAGGAGGGCCACCCGGGCGCGGGCGGCCAGGGCCCGGTCCAGAATCTGATCGCTGAGGCCGCCGCAGGCGTGGGCGGAAACGACCAGATCGTCGGCGGAAAGTTCGACGGTATTCAGGTCGGCTTCGATGAATTCCACCCGGCCGTCCAGGCGTGGCCAGTCTTCGACGAGCACCGCCGCCAGTCGGGGAGCGCTCGCCGGCAGGCGCAAATCAACGGCCAGCGCTTCCGGCGAGCTGTCGTCGAGCAAAAGCAGCAGTTGGGCCAGCAGTCCGTGGCCACAGGCGAGATCGACCACCCGCCCACCGCGCAGCCGACGCCGCGCCCGCCGCGCCACTTCCCAGGCCTCGAACAGCTCCTTGCGCGGCAGGCAGCCGGCCCGGCAACAGGCGCGGGCGACCCGCTCAAAGAGGCTGTCGCCGGTAAACTGGGGAAGCATCCGTGGAGTCAGCCGGTTGCGGGAGGCGCGGTCCATCTCAGTCGGGCACTCCGAGTGCCTGAACCCGGCCAACCTGGCCATCCTCAAGGCGCACCTTGATCCCTCGCGAATGATAGGCGGCGCTGGTGAGCAGATCCTTGACCACCCCCCAGGTCAGGGTGCCGCTCTTCTGATCCTTTTTCAGCACGACCGCCACGGTCATGCCGGGCTCGATGTCCTTGCGCGTTTCGCCGGCCATGGCCTAGAGCTTCAGGTCGGCGTGGCCCGGGCTGAGCCGTTCCCGCTCGCGGGCCACTTCGGCGCTTTCCAGGTATTCCTCGAAACTCATGGCGCGATCGATAAATCCCTCCGGCAAAAATTCGACGATGCGGTTGGCCAGGGTTTCGATGAACTGATGGTCGTGGGAGGTGAAGAGGATCACCTCGGAAAAGGCGATCAGGCCGTTGTTGAGGGCGGTGATCGATTCGAGGTCGAGATGGTTGGTCGGCTCGTCGAGGACCAGGGCGTTGGCCCCTTTGAGCATCATCCGCGCGAGCATGCAGCGCACCCGCTCGCCGCCGGAAAGGACGCGGGTCTTCTTGGTCGCCTCGTCGCCGGAGAAGAGCATGCGCCCGAGAAAACCGCGGGCGAAACTTTCGCCGTCGCAGGGCGGAAACTGGCAGAGCCATTCGATCAGGTTGAGATCGTTGTCGAAATAGCGGCTGTTCTCCTTGGGGAAGTAGGCCGGGGTGATGGTCACCCCCCAGCGGCAACTGCCGGCGTCCGGTTCCAGTTCGCCGGCGAGGATCTGGAAGAGGGTGGTCTTGGCCAAGGCGTTGGCGCCGACGAAGGCGATCTTGTCCCCCTTGTTGACGAAGAGGTCGAGGCCGCCGAAGAGTTCGACGCCGTCGATCTTTTTGTACAGTCCCTTGATTTCGAGGATGATGTCGCCGCAGGGGCGCTCGGGCTTGAAGACGACGAAGGGATATTTGCGCGACGAGACCGGCAGTTCCTCGACGGTGAGTTTTTCCAGCAGCTTCTTGCGCGAGGTCGCCTGTTTGGCCTTGCTGGCGTTGGACGAAAAACGCTGGATGAACTCCTTGAGTTCGTTGGCCTTGTCGGTGACCTTGCGGTTTTCGTCCTGCTTCTGCTTGAGGGTCAGCTGGCTGGCCTGATACCAGAAGTCGTAATTGCCGACGTAGACGGTGATCTTGCCGAAGTCGATATCCGCCACATGGGTACAGACCTGATTGAGAAAGTGGCGGTCATGGGAAACGACAATCACCGTGTTGGGAAAGCGGAAGAGGAAATCCTCCAGCCAGGCGATGGATTTCAGGTCGAGATGGTTGGTCGGCTCNNCGTCGAGCAGCAGGATGTCGGGATTGCCGAACAGGGCCTGGGCGAGCAGTACCCGCACCTTGTCCCCCGGCTCCAGCTCCTTCATCCGCTTGTGGCGCAATTCCTCGGGGATGCCGAGACCGTCGAGGAGCACCGCCGCTTCCGCCTCGGCTTCGTAGCCGTTCATCTCGGCGAATTCCGCTTCCAGCTCGCCCGAGCGGATGCCGTCTTCCTCGCTGAAATCTCCCTTGGCATAGAGATCCTCGCGCTCGCGCATCACCTCGAAAAGGCGTTTATGCCCCATGATGACGGTATGGAAGACGGTTTCCTCGTCGAAGGCGAACTGGTCCTGACGCAGCATGGCGATGCGTTCGCCGGGGCTGACGGTGACCTCTCCCTTGTCGGCTTCGGACTGCCCGGCGAGGATCTTGAGAAAGGTCGATTTCCCGGCGCCGTTGGCGCCGATCAGGCCGTAGCAGTTGCCGGGGGTGAACTTGATGTTGACGTCTTTGAAAATCACCCGCTTGCCGTAGGCCAGGGCGATATTGTGGGCGCTGATCATGTTTTTGCTTTCCTCGCGTAAAAAAAGAAAAGAACCGCCGGGACAACCCGGCGATTCACGGTGAGGCTTTATAGCATTAATGGAGTGGAGAGTAAAGGCGCGATTCGCTGATCTTTTTAGGCTGATGAAATACTCTCTCTCTTAGACCAGCCCCCGAGTTGTTCTAGCCGAGTGTGCCCAGCAGCGTGGTGATTTCCGTGTCGATGCGGGCGATGTCGATGCCGGCTTCGTGGAAGAGGGCACTCCAGCTCTTGCCGGTGGCGGCCTTCTCCTGGGCGATGGTCTGCGCTGGTTTGCCGCTCTTTTTTGCCAGCAGGGCGACCATCAGCATCTCCTGATTTTCCAGACCGGCCTGGCGCAGGATGGGCACATCCTCTTTCTTCAGTACCCCGTGACGCGCCAGCAGTTCATCGACCAGCACCCGGTCGAGGCGGGTGCCCGAGCTCTCTGATTTGAGGGCGTTGGCGAAGAAGGGTTCCAGGGCTTTTTCATCGATCCCCTGGGCGGCCAGGGTCGCGCTCCAGTTTGAGTGCTCGTAGCGCGCCTTCAGCAAAGTCTCCGCCGAGTTGTTCGTTTGTTCGGCGACGTAATGGGCCACCCAGAAGTCCGCCATGAGCATCCCTTTCTGCTTGCCGCGCACCAGCAGCTTCTTCTCGGTCTTGAAAAGCTGGGCGAAGAAGGTGTTCTGGGTTGCCGCCAGATAATAGGCGTCGGCCGCCTCGGGACGGGCCGCGTCGTAGCTGCGGTCGGTGAAGCAGTGGCAGGTCACCGCCGACAACGGGTTGGCCAGGGCCGGACCCGCTGCGAAGAGCAGCGCCAAAAGCATCAGGGCGCGAAAAATCATCGGGTTGTCTCCTTTTCGTAGCGTTCCACCATCCGCCGATAGGTCTCGGCCAGCTCCGGCGCGCGGGCCTCAGCGGCCCGGTAGGCTTCGAGCATGGCCGGGCGGACATCCTGCGGCAGAACCCGCTCGGACAGGGGATAGAGGATGGTGTCTTCCTTGTCGATGTGGCCGCGCAGCAGCTCGGCGTAACCCCGGGCGTGTTCGAGCAGCGCCGGGATTTCGCTCTCGTCCCCTTCCAGCGCTCGGCGCGCCGCGGCTTCCATGCCTCGGACATGGGCGCGGCCGGCGTCATGTTCCATCAGCATGGCTTCGATGGGCGATTGCTTTTCCGGCATGCCGTTCTTCACCAGGGCGGTAAAGAGCACATCCTCCTCCTTGGCGTGATGAAAACGGTCGGCGTACTCGCGGATGAAGTCGACGGCGTCGAGAAAAAAGCGCCAGTCGCGGAACTCGCCTCGTTCCACCCGCGCGGTGTTTTGCTCGACCAGGGCGATCATGCGCAGAATCAGCCGATGCTCCTCCACCATCACCTGGGTCACGTCGGTTTTCATAATCAGCTCCTCCGGGTTCCGTCGATGCCGATGACCGCGATCTCCAGGGGGACGTCCTTGCCCGATTGTTTGACCGCTTCCTGGGCCATCAGGCCGAGTCCCCGGCAGCAGGGAACTTCCATGATAGTGACGGTGATCGACTGGATATCGTTCTGACGGATGATCGCCGCCGTTTTTCCACGTAGGGGCTGGTGTCGTCCAGTTTCGGGCAGGCGTTGACCAGCACCCGGCCTTTGATGAAGTCACGATGGAAGTCGCCGTAGGCAAAGGGAACGCAGTCCGCCGCGATAAGCAGATGGGCGTTCTGCAGGTACGGCGCGGTGGGCGGCACCAGATGCAGCTGGGTCGGCCACTGGCGCAGTTCGCTCGCCAGACGGCCGCTCGGCTCGGTGGTTTGATTTTCGGTGCGCTCGATGGTGCGAACATGGCTGCCGGGGCAGCCGCAAGCGAGATTTTTCATGGGGATTCTCCTTTATGCGTCGAGGGTTGCGAGATAGTCGCGGATTTCCGATTCGATTTTCTGTTCGACGGCATCACCCAAGGCATGGATGGAGACCACGTCCTTGACCAGACAGATGCCGACGCCGCAGGTGACGCAACCGATGTCGTACTTCTGCAGGATTTCGCCGATGCGCGGATGCTGTTCGATGGTTTTGTTGATCGGCTGGTTGCCGATTTCCTCGGGCAGATTCATGGTCGGGCTCCTTTCTTCGTGATCGTGATGCCAGAATAGCCCGAGAGCCGGTTGCAAAACATGACCAGGGTCAAAAGTCCGACAAAAAGTGTCTTTTTATGGCGAAGGTGGGGAAGGCGATGAAAAGGGGAAGGATTTTGTTATGCTTGAGGCATGATCCACCAGCACCTCAAAGAGGAGAGGCAAGCTCATGACCGAGGAAAAACTTCACGAGATCATTGTGGAAAAGGCACCGGATGCGATCATGTATGCCGACCGCGAAGGGCTGATCCGCCTGTGGAACGAAGGGGCGCAGCGGATTTTCGGCGTGGCGAAGGCCGAGGCTCTGGGCCGTTCTCTCGATCTGATCATTCCGGAGAGGCTGCAGGCGCGGCATTGGCAGGGTTATCATCAGACCATGGCGACGGGCGAAACCCGCTATGGTCATCAGTTGTTACGGGTTCCGGCCCTCAAGGGGGACGGCGATCAGTTTTCCAGCGAGTTCTCCATCGTCCTGGTGCGGGACGAGTCCGGGCAACCGCTGGGGGTTGCCGCCATCCTCCGTGACGTAAGCGCCCAGTGGCAACGGGAGAAGGAGCTCAAGGAACAGCTTGCTCTGCTTGCGGGGGCGTCGAAATGAAATGATTGCGCCTCGGGTCAGGTTTTGTTAATGTCACTAGGTTGTTGCACGATTCTGAAATGAGGCCTGTGGCCAAGAAAGTGGAATTGAATAATGTTGGAAGATCGCAAACAGGCGCTGCGGGAAAAACTCAAGGATCCGGACGAAGGGGTGCGTCAGGCGGCGGCTTCGGCCCTTGACGCGCTGGAGTCGGCCCTCGACCTGACGGAGATTCTCGACCTGCTCAAACGGGGCAGCCGGGGGCAGCGGGTCAAGGCGTTGATGGCCCTGGAGCGGATCAATTCCGTCGAGGTCTTTCCGCCGCTGCTGGCGGCGTTGAGCTTCCCCGACGAAGATATTCGCTCCACCGCCGTTCAGGTGCTGGGGCGCAAAAAAAACCCCAAGGTCATGGGCAATCTGGTGCAATGCCTGGGGGACAGCCATCCGGCGGTGCGGGTTCACGCCGCCGAAGCCCTCGGCCACTTCTCCGATCCGCGCCTCGTTCCGCATCTGGTAGCTCTGCTCGACGAACAGGATGTCGAACTGGTCAAGGCGGCGGTGCGCTCCCTCGGGGCCATCGGCTGCAAGAATGCCGAGACGGCTCTCATCGCCCGGCTGGGCCACGCCAGCGCCGGGGTCCGCCGGGAGGCGGTTACGGCCCTGGGGAAGTTGGAGCTCTGACGCCTGTTAAATTGTTGACGAAAAGGAAAAAGCCGGCATTTTGCCGGCCCAGACTGCTGACAAAGTCCCCGTCGAAAGGCGGGGATTTTGTCAGCAGTCTGAGAACAGTGTCTGTTGGCCGCCGCTTGCCAAAACCTGAAAAAGATGGCGTTGATCCTGTGCCGGGAGGAAGAAAAAGGCAAAAAAGGCCATTTGCGTCAATTTTTGAGCCGCGTCAGCGACTCTTGGCGGGCATTTTTGGCACGAACAGCGATGTTAGGCTATTTCTATCGACTTTCCGCCGCCCATTCTTAACGACTCAAAAATAACAAACCCCACTTCTGAAAAAGCGGGGTTTGTCAGTGATCTGACGCCTCCTTTAATGGAGGCTTTTTTCGTAGAGGTTTGCGTCGTCGTGTCTTCTTGCGGTTGATCTTCTCGTGATCCCGTAACAGGGACGCCGCATGCGGCATCCTTATTTACTGTCCGGGGGAAAGACTTGTTTCTACAGCCCGGCCTTTTTCAAGGCTTCGAGCAGTTCTTTCTGCTTGTCGGTCAATTGTTTGGGCACGGTTACGTCGATGGTGGCGTAGAGGTCGCCCTTGCTGCCGCCGGAGCGGGGGATGCCGAACCCGGCGAGGCGGATCTTGCCGCCGACGGCGATGCCGGGGGGAACCTTGACGCGCTTGGGACCGTCGAGGGTCGGCACGTCCACCGTGGTGCCGAGACAGGCGCCGGTGAAGGGGATCTCCAGTCGCACGTGCAGGTTGTCCCCCTCGCGGCTGAAGACCGAATCGGCTTCGACCTCGATTTCCAGGAAGAGGTCCCCCGCCGTGCCGCCGGTGGGGCTGCTGCCCCCTTTGCCGGCGACGCGCAGGCGCTGGCCGTTTTCGACTCCGGCGGGAATCCGCACGTGCAGTTGCTCGACCTGGCCGTCGCGACGGTAGTCGACGCGCCGCTCGCCGCCCTGGATGGCCTGGCGGAAGGGGATGGCCAGGCGCATGACGAAATCCTGCCCCTTGACCACGCGGGCGCGGGAGGTGCCGCCGCCGAAGGTGCTGCGCCGGCCGCCGCCGCCGAAGAGGTGGCCGAAGATGTCGTTATCCCCCAGGCCGAATTCCCGGAAGAGATCGCCCACGTCGAAATTACGGTAGATGTCTTCCTGGCTAAAGCGCTGATGAAAGCCGGATTCGCCGAACTGGTCGTACTGGTGCTTCTTCTCGGGATCGGAGAGGACGGCGTAAGCCTCAGTGATCTCTTTGAATTTTTCCTCGGCCTTTTTATCGTCGGGGTTCTTGTCGGGGTGATATTTCACGGCCAGCTTGCGGTAGGCTTTTTTGATCTCATCCGCCGAGGCGTCTTTCTTCACGCCGAGCTGGGCATAGTAATCCTTGGCCATCGGTTCTCTCCTGGTTGGGGCGCAAATGCGTTGACAATATAGTGACGGCGCGGGCTCGCGTCAAGGGGCGCCGCGCCTTTGCCGGTTAGGACGGACCAAGGCCAGGCCCGAGAGGAGTGCGCCGCCGCCGATGGCGAAGATCAGTTCGAGCCCGCCCCATTCGCCCAGGTAACCGAGAATCACGGCCCCGGCGAAGGCGCCGGTGTCGATGCCGCCGGTGAAGATGCCGGTGATCTTGCCCCGATTCTGGGCCGGTTCGTCGCGCAGCGCCAGGGCGTTGAGGGTGGGAAAGAGCAGCCCGTGCCCGGCGCCGGCGAGAAACCCGGCGGCGAAAAAGGCCGGACCGCTCTCCACGAAGATCAAGGCCAGCAGTCCGCCGGCGGTGATCACCAGGGCGTAGGGGAGGATACGACCCTCGCCGATGCGGTCCGCCAGACGTCCCCCGACCAGGCGTATGAGGACCGCGGCGGTGGAGTAGGCGATGAAGTAGAGGGAGACGAAGGGCAAGCTCCTGGCCTGGGCCAGGGGCGCGACAAAATTCCCCGAGGCCGCCAGGCCGAAGCCGAAGAGCAACGAGAGCATGGCGATGGCGAGGTGCTTGTGCCTCCCGAGCAGGGTAAAGAAGCCGGGGCCGGGCTGCTGTTCCCGGGGGACGTAGGTGTCGGCGAGGCTCAGGGTGATGAGCAGGGCGACCAGGGCGGGCAGGCCGGCGGCGATGAAGAAGGCGTCGAAACCGTAGCGGCGCAGGACGATTTCACCGATCAGCGGGCCGATGGCAGTGCCGATCAGCCCCGAGGCGCCGAAGATGCCGATCCCTTCGTTGAGCCGTCCCGGCGGGATGATGTCGGCGACGAAGGTGAAGATGGCGGTGAAGCAGATGGCCAGGCCGACGCCGTGGACGATGCGCAGGGCGAGCAGCGGCAGGTAGAAGTCCGCCAGATCCCCGGCGAAGGTCAGGTAGAAGATGGGCATGACGGCCATGATCAGGCAGCCGATGAGATAACTCTTTTTGCGCCCCAGCCGGTCGATCATGTTCGCCACCCAGGGGCGACAGAGGGCCGAGGCCAGGGCGAAGCCCCCCATGATCAGGCCGATGTCGCTTTTGTCGCCGCCATGCTCGGTGATGAAGAGGGGGAAGAGATAGAAGGCGCCGAAGCTCGAGACGGTGCAAAAGTTGGCCAGGAACATGGCCACGAAAGCGGGGGTGTAGAGCATACGCAGTGCAATCCTCAGGAAAAGCCGTGTTCGGCCACTCTTTATAGGCCTTGCCTCCTCCGCCGTCAATAGCCAAGACCGCCGGTGCAGACCAAGTACACCTTGGCGAATGCCCGGGAATGATGTTATGCTGGTGCGCGATTTTAACCCGGCCCTTGCGGGCCGCTCACGGAGCCGAAAAACGACTTTTATGAAGAGTGAAAAGCCAGAAAAGAAGAAAGAAGACAAGGGCTTGTTCAGCGGGGTCATGGTCGCTTACCTGGTCCTGCTGCTGCATGTGTTGCTGCTGGTGCTGGTGGCGGTGGCGGTCGTCTTTTTCCGGGGGGTGGTTGAATACATGCCCTGGATTCTCGGCGGCGGCTTCGCCCTGATCCTCCTCTCCGGCTATCTCTTTTTTCGCAAGTTCCGCAAAAACGCCGAAAAACTCCGCGAGGTCCTCAGAGATCCGGTTTTTCGCGACCGGGCGGTGGAGGTCAAGCTCTTCGGCGGCGTTGCCTCGTTGCGGCTGGGTCAGCCGGTGGCGAGCGGCAACCCGGCGGAACCGATCCTGCTCGATCGGGTGCCGGTGATGCAGCTCGAAGATCCCGAAGCCCAGCGCCTGCGTCGTCTCGACCAACTGGTGCGCCTGCTCGATCAGGGGCTGATCAGCCCCGAGGAATTTGGCCGGCTGAAGAACGAGCTCCTTGCCGACCCGACGATGCCCATCATCAATCCCTGACCCGCCTTCCCGAACCCCGAGAGGGGACGAAAGGTGGCCTTTTTCCGAGGAGCGTCGACATGACCCGCGTTGCGATTATCGGGGCCGGTATTTCCGGCCTTTCCGTTGCCTATGCCATCGAACAGGAAGCCCGGGCCGAAGGTCTAGAAGTGAGCACGGTGGTGCTCGAAAAGAAAGAGCGCACCGGCGGCAAGGTGTTGAGCATCCAGGAAGAGGGATTTCTCTGCGAGTGGGGGCCCAACGGCTTTCTCGACAGCAAGCCGATGACCCTGGAGCTGTGCGACAAGCTTGGCATCCGCGAGCGCCTGCTGCGCTCCGACGACAACGCCCGCAAGCGCTTCATCTATTCCGGCGCCGAACTGCACCGGTTGCCGGAAAACGGCCCCTCCTTCCTGAAATCCAAGCTCATCTCCTGGCCCGGCAAAGTGCGTCTGGCCGGGGAATTGCTGGTTCCCACCGCCACCGGCGACTCCGACGAGACCCTCGCCGACTTCGGCCGTCGTCGGCTCGGCGCCGAGGCCCTCGACAAGCTGATCGCGCCGATGGTCTCCGGCATCTTCGCCGGCGACCCGGAAACCATGAGCCTGAAAAGCTGCTTTCCCCGCATCTATCAGCTGGAGCGGGAATACGGCGGTCTGCTCAAGGCGATGGTCAAGATGGCCAAGAAGAAGCGCCAGGAACGCAAGGCGGGGAAGGTGGTGGCGAGCGCGGCCGGTCCCGGCGGGGTGCTGACCTCTTTCACCGGCGGGATTCAGGAATTGACCGACCGCACGGCCGCCGCCCTGACCGGCGAGGTCCGCACCGGCGCGGCGGTTGTCGCGATCGTTAAAAAGTCCGACGGATTCGAACTTAAACTTGCCGACGGCGGCAGCCTCGACGCGGAAATCGTCGTCAGCGCCGCCCCTGCCCATGCCCTGGCGGGGATGGTCGAGGAACTGGACGGGGGGATGAGCGCGATCCTGCGGGAGATTCCCTACGCGCCGATGAACGTGGTCTGCTTCGGCTATGAGCGGGAGAAGATCGCTCGCGACCTCGACGGCTTCGGCTACCTGATCCCGAAAAAGGAAGGCAAGTCGATTCTCGGCACCCTCTGGGATTCGAGCATCTTCCCCAACCGGGCCCCGGCGGGCAAGGTGCTGCTGCGTTCGATGATGGGCGGGGCGACCAATCCCGGCGCTATCGCCCTGAGTGAGGATGAGGTCAAGTCCCGGGTGATGGTCGATCTCAAGGAAATCATGGGGATCTCCGTCGCGCCTGATTTCGTGCGCATCTTCCGCCACGAACAGGCGATTCCCCAGTACACCGTCGGCCACGGTCGGCGCCTGGCGGCGCTGGACGAGCGCCTGGCCGCCTGTCCGGGGCTGGTCTTCACCGGCAATTCCTTCTACGGCGTCGGCCTCAACGACTGCGTCAACGCCTCGAACCAGGCGGCGGCCAAGGTGCTGTCCCTGCTGCGGCGGAAGTGATGCTGAGACTCAGCGGTTTTTGCGGCGGAAGACGTCGGTCTTGAGGTTGGAAACGCGGTCGAGAAAGAGCATGCCGTCGAGGTGATCGAGTTCATGCTGGATGGCGACCGCCTCGAAGCCGCTGGCGCGGAAAACCTGATCGCGCCCCTCGCGGTCGAGAAACTGGACGAGGATGTTTTGCGCGCGCGTCACGTTGCCGGTGAAGTCGGGGACGCTCATACACCCCTCGCGCATCGTTTCGCAGCCTTCCCGTTCGAGGATTTCCGGGTTGACCATGACCATCAGGCCATGGTTGTTCTCCTTGCCGAGCTTACTGTGGGAGACATCGACCACCACCACCCGGCGGCAGTCGCCGATCTGCGGCGCGGCCACTCCCACCGAGTGACCGGCGGCGACCATGGTGTCGATGAGATCCTGAATCAATGATTGCACGTCATCGTCCAACTCCGCGACGGGGGCGCAGACGGTTTTCAGCCGGGGATCGGGGTAGGTCAGTATTTCCTTGACGGCCATGAATCAGAGCTCCACCGGGGTGATGGAGCGGACCGAGATGTCCACGTGCAGTTCCCCTTTCAGGCGGTTCATGATCTCTTTCAGCTCCGTTTCCTCCACCCCGGCCGGCAGCACCACTTCGAGCATCATCACGTAGACCGGGCGGGCTTCCGTGCCGATGAGCTTGGTGTTAAGGTCGGTGATGTTGACTTGGCGGTCGCCGAGCTCCTTGGCGACGCGGTAGACGATCCCCGGTTTGTCGGCGCCGTAGACGGAGATCAGGCAGATTTCCCCGGGCAGTTGCGGGCGCTGTTCGCCGCCCGGCTTGAGGGTGCGGATGAAGACCGACAGCCCGCTCTCCTCCAGGGGCGCGAAGGCATCGCCGAAATCGCTCTTGTCCTTGATCTCCGGATTGGAGATGATGAGGATCATGGAGAACTGGCCGCCCAGGATCGAAGAGCTGGAGTCGGCGATGTTGCAGCCAAGATGATAAAGGATTTCAGTGACTTGCGAAACGATGCCGGCGCGGTCGCGGCCGATGATGGTCAGGGCGAAATGGCTCATGGCGTCTCCGTGAAAAGGGGATGGGGGCCGGTGGAAACCGACGAAGGCTTGTCCTGCGATCGGTTTTCTTCTAGCATGGTTCCTGAAAAATTGCCAGCAGGAGGGCCGCGGTGACTGACGAAACCCCTTTGTACGACGAAAAGGATCTGGTCTTCAGCTACTTCAAGTCCTCCGGACCGGGTGGNNCAGCTGACCAATCGACAGACGGCCCTGGCTCGCCTGCGGGAGCGGTTGCTGGCCCTGCGGCGGCGGCGGAAGCAGCGGGTGGAGACCAGCCCGACCCGGGCCTCCCGGGAACGGCGGCTGGAGGGGAAAAAGCGCCAGGCTGCCATCAAAAAAATCCGTGGAACAACCGTGCGGAGCGAGGAATAAGACATGGACGAATTGCGGCAACGACTCGACGAACTGGAAATTCGCTACACCCATCAGGGGCGGATGCTGGAGGAACTGAATCTGGTGGTCGCCGAAAGCGCCCAGCGGATCGCTCGGCTGGAGCGGGAGCTGGTGCACTATCGCGAGATGCTGGGGTCGCTTGCGCCCGGCATGATCGAGTCCCCCGACGAATGAGGTGGTTATGATCCCGGGAATCCGGACCATGGTAATTGAGGCTGGCGTGATTTTCGCGATCGGCGTGGTGCTCGGCCTTTCCTTCAATGCACAGCTGGTGCTGGATGCCTTTGCCGGTCGCCTGAGCTCAGCCGTGGCGCCGTCTTCCGGCGGCGAAGCCGTGCAATCCTCCACCCTGGAGTTTCAGGCCTTTCCGCTACCGGTGGTGTTGGAGGAGGTCCGCGAACTTATGGCCGAAGGAAGTCTGGCGGTGGATGCCCGGGCCACCGAAGTCTACGGCGAAGGGCATCTGCCCAAAGCCTTCGCCTTTCCCCTTGGCGAATATGACCAAGTGTTGCCGGAGTTTCTCGAAAAAGTATCGAAGGAGTCAACCCTGATTCTCTATTGCAGCGGTTTCGGCTGCCCCGACTCCTTCGATCTCGGCGAACGCCTGCTGGCCGAAGGCTACCTCGATGTGCGGGTTTACGAAGGGGGCTTCCCCGAGTGGCGGGATGCCGGCCTCCCGGTGGAAGAGGGGGCGCCATGAGTCGTCCCATGCGCTATTTCTATCACTTCTGTCGCCTGCTTCTGGGCGGGGTCTACCTCTACGCCGGGGTCGTCAAATCCGCCGACGTTGTCGTCTTCGCCCGCGACGTCGCCAACTACCAGCTTCTTCCCTATGCCTGGAACTATCTGACGGCGGCGACCCTGCCCTATGTGGAGACGGTGGCCGCGCTGCTGCTCCTTTGCAACCGCAAGGTGCGCCCGGCGGCGCTGGTTTTGACGAGTCTGACCCTGGTCTTCATGGTCGCCCTGACCACCGTGCTGGCGCGGGGGCTGGATATCGACTGTGGCTGTTTCAATCCCGGCCAGGGTCATACCTCCGCCGGGGTCGCCCTGCTGCGCGACGCCTTTCTGCTGATTCCGGCCTTCGTCACCCTGCGTCTGTCGGGTAGGATGTCGAAGCCTTAAGTGGATGTGCTGCTGATCAACCCGCCGGCGGGCAAGCCCAGCGAGCCTCCCCTGGGCCTGGCGGTGCTCCTCGGCCATCTGCGCTCCCAGGGCCTGACGGCCGGGGCCATCGACGCCAATCTCGCCGCCTGCCTTTTTCTGCTCGATGAAGACCGCTTGCGCCTCGCCGCCGGAGCCAACCCACCGACGGCGTTGCGCCGGGCGGTCAATCATGCCGCTCGCTCCCTGGCCCTGCTTCGCTCCCCCGCCGCCTGTGCCCTCTTTGACCGCTACCAAAGCGCCGTCCACCACCTCGATGGGGCACTCTCGGCCTATCGAGGCGCCTCCGGCGACGAGCGTTACAGCCTCGGCGATTACCGTCACGGCGGTCTTTCCGAGTTCGTCCCGGCCGATCTGGAGCGGGTCTCCCGGGGGGAGGTCGGGACCCTTTTCGACGACTATTTCCGGACGGTGCTACTGCCACGCATCGCCGCGGCACCGCCGCGCCTGCTGGCCGTCTCCGTCAATTATCTGCATCAGGCACTACCGGCCTTCGCCCTGGCCGGACTGCTGCGCCGCACCTTCCCCGAGATCCCGGTAGTCGGCGGCGGCGGCCTGTTCAGCTCCTGGCGGACCCTGCTCAGGGAAGGAGATTTCCGCTTTTCCGCCTTCTCGCGCATCGTCTTTGGTCCCGGCGAGGCGAGCCTCACCGCCCTCGCCGAAGGGCGGGCCGGTGAGAACTATTATCTCGAAGATGGCGCGACCCTCGCCTTCGCGCCCGATTTCAGTTTCGCGGATCTCGACGCCTATCTCTCCCCGGTGCCGGTGCTGCCGGTGAGCTCCAGCCGAGGCTGCTACTGGCGACGCTGCCTCTTCTGCCCGGAAGCGGCCTCGCCGACCCACCCCTACGGCGCTTTCCCCGGCGCCTTCGTCGAACTGTTACGGGGACTGGCCACGCGCTACGGCGTCCACCATTTCCATCTCACCGACAATGCCCTGCCGGTCGGTATCTTGCAGGAGTTGGCCGCCCAGCCGCAGGCCATGGCCGGACTCGGCTGGCACGGCTTCGTCCGTTTCGAAAAGGAACTGCTCGACCAGGATTTTGTTCGGGGCTTGGCCGCGAGCGGCTGCCGGATGCTGCAGCTGGGGCTGGAAGCCGGTTCGCAGGCGGTGCTCGACCGGCTGCAAAAAGGCACTCGCGTCGAACAGGTGGCGCGGATGCTGGACAATCTTCATGGGGCGGGGATTCGCACCTACGTCTACATCATGCTCGGCACCCCCGGCGAAACGGAAGAGGATGCCGAACTGACCCGGCGTTTTCTCGAAGAGCAGGGGGCGAAGATCGACTATCTCAATCTCGCGATCATGAATCTCCCCCGCGAGTCGCAGCTGCTTCTCGACCCGGCCGCCGCCGGCATTGCCGCTTCGGCGCCTTTGGGCGAGGATGCCCCTTTGGGGCTCTATCGCTCCTTTGTTTCATCCACCGGTTGGGGACGGAGCGAGGCGCGACGTTTCCTGCGGCAAAAGCTTCTCGGCTCGCCAACCATTCGCGCCGCCGTCAACCGCGTTCCCCCCGGTTTCACCTCGAACCATGCTTTTTTGTTCAATGGTTGAGAGGGAGATGTAGAAGGATGCCGCAAACGGTGGACGTAGGGGCGAGGCATGGGGCGCCCTTACCGCAAACGGCGGACGCATGGGAGCCCCATGGGGTCCCCCTTTTCCCGAAAGTTTGATCCGTTCATGGAAGACTGGCAGAAAAATCTGGCGCAGAGTCTGACCACTCCGGAGCAACTGGCCGCCCATTTCCCCGTGGATGTCGCCGCTCTCTCCCGGGTGGTCGAACGCTACCCCATGCGCATCACCCCCCATTATTTCCGCCTGCTCCGCGAGGTCGGCGACCCGATCTGGCGGCAGTGCGTGCCCGATCCCCGGGAACTGGACGATCTCGATCAGCCGGAAGATCCCCTGGCCGAGGAATCCCTTTCCCCCGTTCCCCATCTGGTTCATCGCTATCCCGATCGCGCCCTCTTTCTCGTCTCCGGCACCTGCGCCGGCTACTGCCGCTTCTGCACCCGCAAGCGCAAGGTCGGATGTGCGACGATGCGCGTGACCATGGGGGATGTCCGTGCCGGGCTCGACTATATTGCCCGCACCCCGCAAATTCGGGACGTCATCCTCTCCGGCGGCGATCCCCTGCTGATGTCCGATCTCCTGCTCAAGGAGATCCTCGACGGCCTGAGCCGTATTCCCCATCTCGACCTGGTCCGCATCGGCAGCCGGGTGCCGGTGATGTTGCCGGAACGCATCACCGAGAGACTCTGTGCGCTGCTGCGGCGCTGCTGTCCCCTCTATCTCAATACCCACTTCAACCATCCCCGGGAAATCACCCCCGAGGCGGCCGAGGCCTGCGCCCGCCTGGCCGACGCCGGGGTGCAGCTCGGCAATCAGACGGTGCTGCTCAAGGGGGTGAACGACGACCCCGAGGTGTTGCGCGAACTCTTTCGCGGTCTGCTGAAAATCCGCGTGCGCCCCTATTATCTCCATCATATGGATCTGACCCGGGGCACCGGCCACTTCCGCACCGCCATCGCCGACGGCGTCGCCATCCTTGAAGCGCTGCGCGGGAGTCTCTCCGGTTTGGCCATCCCCCAGTACGTCATCGATCTGCCCGGCGGCAAGGGCAAGGTGCCGGTCTGTCCCGACTATGTGCAACGGATGGGGGATGAAGTCTGGGTGCGAACGCCGGACGGCGGGCGGATCCGCTTCCCGGAGGTAGGGTAGGAAACGGTTACCGTTCAGGAGGCGTTTGCCGGAAGGGCGATGGCCCGGTCGCGACCTGGTGCCTTGGGGGAGCGGCTACCCTCCTTGACAACGGACTGTTTCCTGTGTTTTGCTTAATTGGTAATTCCCCTACAATAAAGATCGGCCAAGCCAGTAATTTCCCTCAAACTCCTTGAGTCGCCGGATTCCCGATGATCCTTGTCGCCAACCAGAGTCTTGACGCGCGCCATTCGCTAATCGACAGCCTGCGGGCGGCCGGGTTCACGGCTTGCATTGAAGCCGAGGACGGCAAGGCGGCCATAACGGCCTTGCGTACCAAAAACATCCGTCTGCTGATTACCGATCTTGAGTTTCCCGATCTGGATGGCTGGCGCCTGGCCCGCATGGTCCGTTCCGGTATTTTCCTCTGCCGTAAAGACATCCCGATCATTGTCGTCGCCAATACCTGGTGTGAAAGAATCGCTGAAACGACGGCCAAGGCCTACGGCATAAACCGGGTTCTGCCCCTGGAAAACAACCAGGAACTTCCCGACCTGGTTAAATCCTACCTTGAGAAACCCCCGGCGAGCAGCTTCCGCTCCCGGATCCTGGTCGTCGAAGATACCCCCGACACCGCCTATCTGGCCCAGCGTATTCTGCGCAACCGGTTCGATGTCGAAACCGCCGCCGATGGCGAAGTGGGACTTGAGGCCTGGAAGGCGGGCAGGCATGAGCTGGTGTTGCTCGATGTCATGCTGCCGGGGATGTCGGGGGAGGAGGTCCTGACCGAAATCCTGAGAATCGATCCCCGTCAGCCGGTGGTCATCATGACCGCCTACGCCACCATGGATCTGGCCGCGGAGCTGATGCTCAAGGGCGCGGCCGATTTCATCGCCAAACCCTTCAAGGCCGAACCGCTCCGCGAAGTCTGCGAAATCGCCGCCCTGCGCAACGATTATCTGATCAGTAACGCCCAGTTCGCCGAGCGGATTGTCCGGCTGAAAAGATCCCTGGCCGACGAGGAACGGGCGCGGGAACGAATCGACGCGATTCTCAACGCGGTTCCCCACGGGATCATCGTTACCGGTCCCGACCGGCGCATCGGACTGATAAACCGGACGGCCAGGGATATGTTTGGCGTTTCCCTGGCCGACGCGGTGTTTCAACCGATCGATCGGTTCATCCCCGATCCGGAATTCGGTCAACATCTCGGCAATGCCCTCCAAAAGGAACGTCCGGTTTCTTCCGAGGAATTCACCATATTCGACAGCCATTTCGGCGAACGGCGATGTTTCACGGCTCGTACCGCCACGGTGGGATGTCGCCCTGGAGAGTCCGCGGAGTTGGTGACGTTGCTGATCGATGTGACGCCGCAAAAAGAGCTCGATCGGATGAAAAACGAGTTCATCGCCACGGCGGCTCATGAACTCAGCACGCCGCTCACCGCCATTCTGGGATATACGGAGCTTTTGAAAGACGAACAGCAGTTCGTCTTTTCTCCCGAGGATCGCCGGGAGTTTCTCGATTACATTTACGAAAAGGGCAAATCCCTGGAATATATCGTCGACGAGCTCCTTGATCTCAGTCGTGTGGAGGTCGGCAGGCCGATTCCCTTGCATAAAAAGAGCTTCCCGCCGCGCCAGATCATCGACAAGGTGATCGCCCAGTGTCGCCAGGGAAATTCACGGCATGAATTCGAGCTCTGTCTTTCGCCGGGCGTCACCGAGATTTTCGCCGACCCGCGGAAACTCACGCAGGTCTTGGAAAATCTGATCGGCAATGCGGTGAAATACTCTCCGGAAGGGGGGGCCATCAGAATCAAGGACGAAAACGGGGGGGATTATTACCGCGTCAGCATCGAAGACCAGGGGATCGGCATGGCCCCCGAGGAAGTGCGGAAGGTTTTTGAAAAATTCTACCGCGTGGACAGCTCGAACACCGCCATCGGCGGCATGGGGCTCGGTCTGCCCCTGGCCAAGGGGATTGTCGAGGCCCATGGCGGCGAAATCTGGATCGAAAGCGAACTTGGGCGGGGAACCCAGGTTTCGTTTACCCTCCCCCTCGGCATTCCCCACCCCTCGTGAATCGCTTTCCCGGCCGATCCCTCAGAACCGATAGCACGCCTCGGCCCAGACGCTACGCCCTTCCAGGGGGTAGTCGCCGGGGATGACCACCGCCTCGCCGGCGACGGCGGGGCCGCTGCTCGGCTCCCTGGCGTCCTCGTCGAAGAGGTTGCGCACCGCCAGGGCCAGCTCCCAGTGCTTTAGGATTTCCTCGCGGCGCAGGGTCAGATCGACCAGCGCGTAGTCGTCGATCTCGTCGCGGGGGTCGAATTCCGCGCGCTCGCGATCCCCCACCCATTTGATTTGCGGATGCAGCGTCCACTTGGGGGCGAACCCCCAGTCGGCGGCCAGCAGCGCCTGCTGGCCCGGCACCTCGGCGACGCGCTCGCCGCTCTCGTCGTCCACGGAGTGCTGCCAGGCGTAATTGCCGTTCAGGCTCAGGTTTTGCGTGGCCTCCCAGCGCCATTCGAACTCGAAGCCGTAGCCCTCCTGATCGCGGGCGTTGCGGGCGGTATTGGTCGATTGACCGGGGTCGGGAACGTACTCGATCAGGCCGTTGGCCCGGTAGACGAAGAGGCTGGGGACGAACTGGAGGTCGAAGGTGGGGCGGTAGTCGAAGGCCAGCTCGACGGTGTCGATGGTTTCCGGATCGAGGCTTTCATTGCCAATGATGGTCGGATTGTTGTCGGCGTTCAGTTCCATGAGGGAGGGGGCGCGGAAGGCCCGGCCGTAGAGGAGCTTGCCGGTCAGGTTCCGGGCCATCTCCCAGACCAGGGCCAGGCGCGGGTTGAGGGTTTCGCCGAAGTCGGAATAGTGATCGTAGCGCACCCCGGCGGTCAGCTCCCAGTCGGCGGCGAACTGCCATTCGTCCTGGAGCGACAGATAGGCGAGCCGGCGCCAGGTGTCCGACAGAAACACATAAGGGGTATCGTCGACATCGGTCAGCACGCCGGGGGTGACCCCCGCGCCGAAGTTCTTGGTTTCGTTGGTATCGACGTCCAGGTAGCGGATGCCGCCGCCGAGCCGCCAGCGGTGTCCGGCCAGCCCCTCGTAGACGGCGGTCAGGTCGAGGCCCGTCTGCTGGGTTATGCCTCCGGGGCGGCCAATCATGCCGTCCCGGAAGCCCAGCGCCCCCGGCGGCAGCAAGTTGTGATCCTCCTTAATGCCAAGATAAAGATAGTTCAGATTGGCGGTGAAGACCCAGTCCGTCGCCAGGGTATCGTTGCGGTAGGTCAGATCGGCGAGATACAGGGCGTTGTCCTGCTCCCCTTCCGGGTCGAGGGCGTGAGCGCCGCCGGCCCCTTCGCCGGCGTCCCGCAGCAGCGAGTGCCACTGGCGCAGCTTCCAGTCGCCCCGTTCCAGGTCGAGGTGGGTGTCAAAGACCTGGTAGCGGGTCTCCAGGGGACCGGGGGCCAGGGAATGGTCGGTGCCCATGGCGCGGTCGAGAATCGTCTGATAGTCGCTTTTAATGCGCCGTCCGTCGTCGCCGTCGCTTTCCTGGTATTCGAAATTGAGGGCGGTCTTCCAGCCGCCATGGGTGGCGCCGTGCTCCAGCCAGACATCCCGGCTGTCGAAGGAACCGACCCGGGCGCCGGTCGCGGTGCCGCCGATGTCGTCGGCCCCCTTGGTGATGACGTTGACCACCCCGGCGAAGGCGTCGGCGCCGTAAACCGCCGAGCCCGGTCCGCGAATCACCTCGACCCGGGCGATGCTGGAGACCGGCAGGCGGAA
>DIVU01000272.1:0-1832 GCA_002423365.1 Desulfuromonadaceae bacterium UBA6124
ACCCTTGCGACAGGTGGAACCGATATCGATCGGCTTGCCCTTCATCCAGGCGACGAAGTTGTCGGCGATGCCGGTGAGATCCCAACCCTTCGCGGTGATCAGGGCGCGGGCGATACATAGGGACATCTCCGTGTCGTCGGTCACCTGCCCCGGTTTCAGGCCGAGCCAGCCGCCGCCGCGGATCTTGCGATGGACGCCATATTGGGCCTGGATTTCCCTTGGGGTCATGAACTCGGTGGTCGCCCCCAGGGCGTCGCCGACGGCCAGGCCTAGAAAGGCCCCCCGAGCCCGCTCGCAAACCTCTTCACGCCACGCCGAGATCGTCATGGTTTTGCCTTCAGCCGCCGGTTAAAACTTGGACTTCATACTCTCCGCCGATCACCAGCAGTTCCCCTTCGCCGTGCAGCAGTGAGGTCGGCAAAAGATTCCCCCGAAAGGCGATCTTAACCCGGGGCACTTCGGCGCGCAGGACCTTGCTGCCGAATTCCCAGGCCCGTTCGAAGTCGTCGGTAAAGGAGTTGAGGTTGTTTAACCGCAGGAGATAACGATGCCTGCCGAAATCCTCGAGGATCAGATGTTCGTCGAAATCGTTGATGCCGCGATAGAGAGTGAAGTGGTCGTGCTCCGGGTGACGCCGGGCCAGTTCGTACTGAACGAACTCGAAGAGGACATCGAGCTGGCTGTTGATGGCGCTGGTGCGGGCCGAGCCCTGCATGCGGTCGACCAGATAGCGGAAGTAGGGGTCACTGTGAATGTCCCGAATCATTTCGCGATGAAAGGTCGGCGGCAGACCAAAGCGGCTCTCCACCCAGCCTTTGAGTACCGCCCCTTCCCGGGAGTTGGCGTCAAACATCCAGCCGCGCAGAAAGCGCAGATAGCTGTTCTTCAAACTCTTGCGCCCCGAAACGGTGGTCTCGTTCGACCATTGATGGAGTTGGAAGGTGACGTCCATATAATCGTGGAAATAACCCCCGCGCTCGCCGGGGTCATTGAGCCCGTCCAGATGGGCGAAGAGACGGCGGTTGGCTTGTCGCACACCCTGGATTTCCAGCCGTTGCGGGTGGCGATTGAAATGGCGCGAGGCGATGGCCCAGGGCGGCAGGTTGCAGAGATTGAATGAAGCGGAGAGCATCGCCGCTCAATCTTCCATCAGCAGAATGGCCTCGGCGACTTCCCTCAGGGTTTTGCGCTTGTCCATGGACAGCTTCTGCATGCGCCGGTAGGCATCTGGCTCGGACAGCCCCTGTTTGGTAAGCAGACCTTTGGCCCGTTCGATGAGCTTGCGCGTTTCGAGGTTTTCCGTGAGACGCGCCACTTCCTGCCTCAGTCCGGAGAGCTCCTCGAAATGCGGCAATGTCAACCTGATGCTGGCAATCATCTGGGCTGCCGAGAAAGGTTTGAGGACCAGATCCAAAACCCCCGCCGCCCAGGCGCGATCAAAATCGACCGGGGTGTGCGCTTCCCCCATGAGGATGATGGGAACCGGATGACGTTTGCTTATTTTTTCAGCGGCAGTGATGCCATCCAAGGCATTCAGCCCGGCATCCAGAAGGATCAGCCGCGGCTTCCGCGCTAGGGCGATGTCGACCGCCCGGGGACCGTCCTCAACTTCGAGAACTTCGTCAAATCCCTGGTTTTTCAATATTTCCGATAAGGTGTGGCGGAGCTGGGGGTGCTCGTCGGCGATCAGGGCAAGATTCATGAAGAGGCTCCTCCAGGATAGGAATGGGGGGCGCAGGGCCCGCGACCTGTGCTTTCTGCATAAGGAGTGCCGGGATCAGAAGGCGAGGGGATGAAGAAAAACGCTGTCTACTTATGAAATGACGGACGGC
>DIVU01000272.1:1851-3844 GCA_002423365.1 Desulfuromonadaceae bacterium UBA6124
CCAGATTGCGGATTTGTGCTATAAATTTAAAAAATTTCAGGAGGTCGCACCATGATGATCCGGGTCGTTTATCACGATGGTCGCTATGACATGGTTAAACGCTGGGCGTTTGAAACCCTGCTGGCTCAACGTAAAATCCAAGGATTTCGCCGGTCCAGCGGCTGGGTGCGAATTGATCGGGATCCCCTGCGCGGTTCTCGTCAGACGCTTGAGTATCATGGGGAAGATCGTCGGGTACCGATCGAGCATCCGGCAGCTATGGATATGTGACCGCTCCTGATCCCAAAAAGCATTTTCCTGCGGCGGTGGAGGAATATCTTCCCCCGCCGTTTTTTAATCCTACCTTTTTTCTCCCTTCCGTCAGACAATAATCTCGGCAAGTTACAGCGTTACCACATTTCCTGGTCGTTTTAGGGGTTGCCAGGGTTGTCAGGGCTTTGCTATAAATGGTTAGTATCGATTAGAGGCTTGCTCCAAAAATTTCCGAGAAGAGAGATATTTTGCCGATGTCCGATGTCCTGTTGCCTGGGTCTCCAAACAACAGTATCTCGCGCCGCACTTTGCTAAAATCTGGTTTGATTCTGCTGGCCGGCGTGGCGTTACCTACCGAGTCCCTGGCCCGACTGGCCAAAAAATCCCTGCCTGAACGTTCCCTTTCTTTTTACAACACCCACACCGGCGAACAACTCAAGCGCGTGGTCTACTGGTCCAACGGCCGCTACGTTCCCGAGCATTTGCGCCAGATCAACCGCATCCTGCGCGACCACCGCACCGATGAAGTGCGCAAGATCGACGTTGAGCTCTTGGACATGCTCTTTACCGTGCAGAATCGTCTGCAGGTCAGGGAGCCGCTTCATATTATCTCCGGTTACCGCTCTCAGGAGAGCAACGCCCAGTTACGCCAGAAATCGAAGGGAGTGGCCAAAAAGAGTCTGCACACCAAGGGGCAGGCTATCGATTTCCGCATTCCCGGACGTAATTTGCGCGATGTGCGCCAGATCGCCTTATCCATGAAGCAGGGGGGAGTCGGCTTCTATCCCGGCTCGGAATTTATCCACATCGATACCGGACCCTTCCGCTCCTGGTAGCCCTTTAAACCACAAATGCTCTAAAGCCCGCGCCGATAGCCGACGCGGGCTTTGTTTGTTTCATTCCCGGAGATTTCATCGGCGCCGGGCGACGATTCCGGCGAGACTCCCCCCTTTGCTTGACGGTTCCAGCCCTTCCTCGTGCAGCAGAATATCCCAACCCTTGAAAATGGCCGGCAGTTCCCCCGGCGCGAGCACAAACTCGGGGTGGCGCGGGCGGCCGGGAAAGTCACCGGCGGAGCTGAAGGTGCGTACCACCAGCATCCCACCGGGGCGCAGGCACGCCATCAGCGCGGGGAGGAGGGGGCGATGCAGATAGAAAAAGTCGATGGCCAGATCGAAGGTCGAGGGGGGCAGGGCGGGGGCCGCTTCCAGATCGAGGCAGAGGGTATTGATGGCCAGCCCCCGTTCCTCGGCGGCGGCGCGTAATTGAACGAGTCCTTCTTCAGAATTGTCGACGGCGGTCACATTATGCCCCCGCTCGGCCAGAAAAAGGCTGTTGCGCCCCCGGCCGCAGGCGACATCGAGGGTCGTGCCTACCGGCAGCAGCGGGAGAACCTTGACCAGCCAGGGATCGGGCGCGGATGGCTCCCCGTTTTTCTCTCGCCAGCGGGTGTTCCAGTCGACCGGCGCGGTGGCGTTGTGTTTGGGATCAAAAGCGTTCAACGGCTTCAGCGGATGTAGGCTTCGGTCACGTAGCGGCGCATCATGACGTGGGTGTTGAAATAATAGGCATTCTTGCCGATGGCGTTCTTCATGATCCGGATCCAGCCCGGGCGATCCACATAATAGAGGGGAATGATGACCTTTTCCAGCTTGTTGTAGAGATCTTCCACATCCTCGGCGCCGTGATTCTCCGTCACCGAGGTTTCCGTGGCCGGCGGGCCAATGGACCAGCCGGTAAC
>DIVU01000272.1:3964-9934 GCA_002423365.1 Desulfuromonadaceae bacterium UBA6124
ATGGATGATGTGTTCGATCATGCGTTTGCCCGGTTCATCCTGGGGGTGGGCCTTGCCGCCGAAGACCAGCTGGAGTTTGCCGCCACCGATGCGTGCCAGCCGCTCCAGGTCACTCAAGATCAGATCCCCACGCTTGTAGGTGGCCGAGCGGCGGGCGAAGCCGATGGTCAGCAGTTCGGGATCAAGACGGCGGCCGGTCGTTTCCTCGATGTACTGGAAGAGAAAAGCCTTGGCGCCGCAATGGGCGTCCCAGATCTCTTCGTCCGGGATGTTGTCGACCCGCACCAGCAGTTCCGGTTCGTGCGCCCAACTGGGGATGTATTTGTTAAAAAGGCTGACGAAAAAGGGGGAGGCCCAGGTGAAGGAGTGAATGCCGTTGGTGATGGCGTGGATCTCGAAACCGGGAAAGAGGTTCTGCGAGATCTGCCCGTGTTTTTTCGCCACGCCGTTGACGTAGCTGCTCAGGTTGAGGGCGAGCATGGTCATGTTGAGTTCATCCGCCCCGGCCAGCTCCTTCAACAGCCCCATCGGTACCGGCTCACCCAGCACCCGTCGCGCCAGATCGTAGGGGAAACGATCGTGCCCAGCCGCCACCGGTGTATGGGTGGTGAAGACACACTGCTCGATGACCCGGTGCGTATCCCAGGCGGCACGCTCGTCCCAGGTGCTTTCCAGGGGATGACGGGAGCGGTCGAGCAGTTCCAGGGTCAGGAAAGCGGCATGCCCCTCGTTCATGTGATACTTCTTGATGGTGAAGCCGAGGGCGTCGAGGATGCGGGCGCCGCCGATGCCGAGGACGATCTCTTGTTTGAGCCGGTAGGCGAGGTCGCCGCCGTAGAGATTATCGGTGATGTGGCGGTCGGTTTCGACGTTGCCGGGGATATCGGTGTCGAGAAAGAGTACCGGAACGACGCCGCCGGTGGGACTTTTCACCCGGTAGAGCCAGGCCTGCACCTTGACGTCGCGGTCTTCGATGGTCACCAGTGTTTTCGCCGGCAAAAGTTCCATGACCGCGCCGGGATCCCAGGTCACCGGTGTTTCATGTTGACGGCCGGATTCGTCCAGGCTCTGGCGGAAATAGCCGTGGCGGCTGACCAGGGTCACCGCCACCAGCGGCAGTTTCAGATCGGCGGCGCTTTTGATGGTGTCGCCGGCGAGGACGCCGAGGCCGCCGCTGTAGGTCGGGATGTCGGAGGACAACCCGATTTCCATGGAGAAATAGGCAATGCGCGGTTCCTGGGTGAAACGTTTCCACGTGTGCATGAATCCTCCTGAGACGGTTGGGCAACGGCCTTATAATCCTAGCAAAAAATGTCGTCGCTGCCAGGATTTCCCCATACTTCCGTAATGACTTTGATCTTGAAAAAGGGCGCCGCCTGTGGGAGAGTTCAGCGACGTGCCCCGCTCACCCCGATTCCGGAGCTCCCGACCGATTCATGTATCTGGATTTTTACGGTTTTCAGGAAAAACCCTTCACCCTCACCCCGAATCCCCGGTTCGTTTATCTGAGCCGAAATCATCGGGAAGTTCTCGCCCACCTGCTCTACGGCATCGAGGACGGCTGCGGTTTCATCGCCATCACCGGTGAGGTCGGCACCGGCAAGACCACGGTGCTGCGGGCGCTCCTCGAAGACCTCGACAACGACCGCTACCGCCTGGCTTTCATCTTCAATCCCAGCGTCAGCGCCCTTGATCTGCTGCGGGCGATTCAGCGGGAATTCGCCATCGAAGGGCCGGCCGCCGAAGCGGGAGATCTGCTCCATCTGCTCAACGAATTCCTCTTGCGGCAGCGAGGAGAAGGGCGCACGGTGGTGCTGGTGATTGACGAGGCCCAGCATCTTGATCCGACGGTTTTGGAACAGATCCGTCTTCTCTCCAACCTCGAAACCCAGACCGACAAACTCATCCAGATCGTCCTTGTCGGCCAGCCCGAACTTGGCGCCCTGCTCAAACGGCGCAACATGCGCCAGCTCAATCAACGTATCAGCGTGCGCTATCACCTCGGCACCATGAATTTTGCCGACACCTGCGAATATGTGCGCCATCGCCTGCGTGTCGCCGGCGGCGACGAGGAAATTTTCACCCCCGCCGCCCTCAAGAAGATCCATCGCTATTCGGGGGGATTGCCCCGTCTCATCAATCTGGCTTGCAGCCGGGCGCTGCTTATGGGCTACGCTTCGGATCAGCGGATCATCACGGCGCGGATGGCGACGGTCGCCATCCGCGAACTGAACGAACCGGGACGGCCATGGTGGCGGCGATTGCTGGGGCGTTAGTCACCGGCTGATAAAAAACGGTGATTCGCGGCGGGAATTTTTCAGGAAATAGTGATCAGGGATACAGCGATGAGTTCAATTCTGAAGGCGTTGAAAAAACTCGAAAACGAACGACGGCAACCGCCGGTCGGACAGTCCCCCCTGTCACGGGAGGTTTTCGAAGGGATTTCCCGGGCCGAAGTGACCAGCCGTTCCCGTTCCCCGCTTCCTCTGATTGTTCTGGCCCTAGTGATTGCAGGGGGGGGGCTTGGGGTCTGGCTGCTACGGCAATCCCCACCGGCGGAGCGGCGCGTCGCCGAAACCAGGCAGCCGTCGGTGGCCTTGCCCGCCGATTCAACGGTAACTTTGCCCAGCTTTTGGGTTCCCATTGCTCCGGACAGGGCGGTCGAAGCGCCCGTCGTTCCGCTTTCCGCGAATATAGCGGCGCCGCAGTCGGTGTCCCCGCCCGAGGAGACTTCCGTGCCGATCGCCGAGGCCTCACCCCCTGCCGTGGTAGAGCCGCCGGCCGAAACCCGCTCCAAGGAACCGGTCGCGAAAGTCGTGGCGACGACCAAGGCCCCTGCTGTCGTGCCGCCAAAGGAGACGGTTTCCTCAGTGGAAGACTCCCCGGCGAAGATCCCTGTATCGGCGCCCGTGGCCGTGGTGAAACCGGCGAGACCGGTCATTACCCAAGTCCGGCCCAAAAGTCCCGTCCGCGCTACCTCAACCCCAGTGGCTATTGCCTCGCGCACGCCGGGCTGGGCCTTGCCCGGCGCCGAGAAGGCTGTGCCGCCGGAACTGCGGGTCAGTGAGATCCATTACAAGCCCGTCGCCCAAGAGCGTCTGGCGGTGGTCAACGACCTGCCGGTGCTCGAAGGGGTGGATATCGACGGAGCGCGGGTCGACCGCATCTTCAAAGACCGCATCCGCTTCGTCTTCAACGGCCGCTATCTCGAAGTCAAGCTCACCGCCGAGCCCTGATTCAATAACCCCGCTCCCAGCTTCCTTCCCCCTCGTCCAGCCACAGATAGTCGGCGTCCTCCGCTCTAACCGCGCGGCGATCCAGTCGCCCCGGCATTTCCGGGAGGATGACCCGGTAGTTCAGCCCGTTTTCCGTCATGCGGCTGGGGATACCGTGTTTCCAGCTGTGACCACTCCCCGCCAGCACCACCATTTTCCGCTCCGGATACTCCCGCCGGTAGTCGGTTAGATTACGGGCCATGACCACATCCCAGAGCAGCTGGGCTTCGCAGAAATAGAGAAAGGTGGTTCCCATGCCGCCGTGGCCACCCATCGATTGACGGATGAACTGCATGTAGTCGGGATCGACGACGCAAGGGAGAGGCCCGAGGGCTTCACGGGCTTCTTCGGGAAGGGAGACCAGGCCGCGGCTTGCCACCTGCTTGGTCAGTTCCCTGGAGGTGTTCAGACCGATCAGGGGAATGCTCGCGTCCCGGGCGCCGGTGAAAATCTCCCGGTAAAGGGGCCACATGCTCCAGTTATCGTTGTAAATGGGCAGGAAGGCCGCCTCGTCCAATTCCCCCGAGCTCCAACGATTCAGATCGCGCTGCTGGTCGGCACGAAACATTTCCAGCCCCACGGCGATATCGAGCCCCGCATCGTGCAGGGCGCGAATAACTTCCAGTTGCGCCCGGTGATGACCGGCATGATTGTGCAACTCGCCGATCAGAACTACCTCGGTGTTTTTCAGATCCTCGAGCATTTCCGCGAAGCTGATGATCTGCCGGTCGGAGAGGCGCAACAGGTGCGGGTGAGCGAAAGCCTGTGCGGAAAAGCTCAGAAACAACATTAGAAAAAGAGCAAAGTATCTGGTTATCATTTGCTATTCTCCAGGGGGAAGACATGCCTCATGGGGTTTGTTTCCGGGGTGGATACTCCCTTGCCGCGATTTTCGCCGGCGACAAAGGCGAGATAGCCGTACTTGCCGTAATGGGGGATTTTCCGCGCCGCGATGCGGGTCCCCTCGGCTTCGGCGGGAAGAAAGAGGGCGCAGGCTTTGTCCGCCGCCGCCGGATGGGGGAGGGCGGCGAAGAGGTCCGTTTCCGTGCGGGAAAAGCTTTGCCCGTCGAGCACCAGGCGATTTTCTTCGACCAGCGGTTCTCCTGGCCAGCGCGGCCGGATTCCGGCGCGTTTCGGCAGCCCGATATAGAGCAGGTCATGCCGTCGCAACAGTTCCGGGTCGGCCTCTGATTCTCCGATGATGTTCGCCCGTTCCTGGCGCAGGGCGGGAAGCAGGCTCAGCGCCGCCGCTCGCAGTTCCGATTCAAGCCCCTCGGCGACAATCACCAGCAGATTTTTGGCGCCGCGGATGCCGTTGACCAACGGTGGAATCTCTTCGGGCGCGATGCGGCGAAAAAGATCTGCCTCGGGGTCAATTTCCATGGACCAGGGCGGCCAGGGGAGATCGACGATGAAGGAGGTTTCTGCCGCCGAGGAGCGAAGCACCCGTTCCTCGACGGCGTTTTCTCCGGTGAAACGGATCGGTATCGCCAGTTGGTAGGGCGTGCCCCGCTGCCGTAGACTGCCGCTCACTCGCCACCTTCCATCTCGTTCTTCCCGGCGGATGTTTCCCCATTCCAGCATCGGCGCGCCGGGACGTTCCAGCCACTGTTGGAAAAAATCTTTCAGATCCCTTCCCGAACTTCCCTCGAAGGTGTGGCGCAGATCGTCCCAGTCGGCGCTGCCGTGCATCCGTTCCGCCGCGAGAGTACGTAATCCCCCCCAGAAGGCCCTTTCACCGATTTCCTTGCGCAGCATGTGAAAGACCATCGCGGCCTTGCCGTAGCCGATGGCCTGGCTCGCCTTGCTGTCCCGCCGGCTGAAGCGTTCGAGGGGGAAGTCCTCGGCGCCATCGACCAGGGTCGCGTAATCGCGCAGGATATTGCGTCGGTACTCGACGGCGTCGGCGGGGGACTGACGCTCTTTATAGAGGTGGTCGGCGACGTAGGTAGTCAACCCTTCCGCCCAGTTGCCTCGGGCGCGGTCGACGGCAACACCCGAACCCCACCAGCTGTGGGCGATTTCGTGGCCGAGGCTGGTCTCGACGATGAAGGGGAGGCGGATGACGCTGCCGCCAAGCAGGGTCCAGCCGGGAAAGCCGTAGCCGGTGGGGAAGAAGTTCTCGACCACGGCATATTTTTCAAAGGGATAGGGGCCGAAAAGTTCCTGATACAGCTCCAGATAACGACGAACCGCCGCAAGATAGGTCGCGGCCAGTTCCTGATTGCGGGGATGGAAATAACCTTCGATGAGGATGTCGGCAAAGGGCTCGCTGCTGACCACATAGGGGCCGGCGGCGAGGGCCAGGGCGCGCAGGGGATAGCCGGTACGCCAAGTGGTGATGGAACTTTCAGACGTTTCCGCGTTGTTAATGCGTGTGCCCGAGGTTACCGCCAGATAGCCCTTTGGCGCTTCGATCCGCACCTGATAAAGAGCCGGATATTCCGGCCACAGGGGATACCAGGCGCCGGAGAGAAAAGCGCCCTGGGCCGTGATGCTGGCGGCGATGCCATAGCTCGGGTCCTCGTCGTGGACGGGATTGCTCGGCGGCTGGTCGGGAAAGACCGCCCGGTAGTCGATGCGGATCTCGGCGGGCGTGGGTTCGGGAAGATCGATCACCAGCATCTCCCCGGAGTGTTTCGCCGGCAGGGGTCGCCCGTTGGCGGATACGGCAAGAACTTCGCACTGCGGCGCC
>DIVU01000109.1 GCA_002423365.1 Desulfuromonadaceae bacterium UBA6124
TCGCCGCCATCACCTCCTGCACCAACACCTCCAATCCGGCGGTCATGCTCGGCGCCGGGCTGCTGGCGAAAAAGGCGGTGGACCGGGGCTTAGGGGTCCGCCCCTGGGTGAAGACCTCCCTGGCCCCCGGCTCGCCGGTGGTCAGCGACTACCTGCAACGCACCGGCCTGCAAGACTTTCTCGACCGTCTCGGCTTTCGCCTGGTCGGTTACGGCTGCACCACCTGCATCGGCAACTCAGGTCCCCTCGATGAGCCGGTGGCCGGGGCTATCGCCGAGGGCGATCTGGCCGTCGGCGCCATCCTCTCCGGCAACCGCAACTTCGAGGGACGTATCCATCCCCTGACCCGCCTCAACTGGCTGGCCTCGCCGCCGCTGGTGGTGGCTTACGCCCTGGCCGGGACCACCCGTATCGACCTGGACCGGGAACCCCTGGGCACGGGGAGTGACGGCAAGCCGGTCTTTCTGCGGGAGCTCTGGCCGAGCCCGGCGGAAATCGCCAAACTCGCCGGGCAGATCGACGCCGAACTCTTCCGCGCCCGCTACGCCGACGTCTTTCATGGCCAGGAAAGCTGGCGGCAGCTGCCGGTTCCCACCGGCCTGACCTACGCCTGGGACAACGCCTCGACCTACTTGCAGGAACCGCCTTTTTTCCTTTCGCCGACCGAGACCCAAAAAGGCTTTGCCGGATTCCGCGACGCCCGCGTCCTCGCCCTGCTCGGCGATTCCATCACCACCGACCATATCTCCCCCGCCGGCGCCATCCCCGCGCGAAGTCCGGCCGGCCGCTACCTGCTCGACCGGGGCGTCCCCCAGGAGGAATTCAACTCGTACGGCGCGCGGCGCGGCAATCATCAGGTCATGTTGCGCGGCACCCTGGCCAATATCCGCATCAGGAATGAAATGGTTCCGGGGGTGGAAGGAGGCGTCACCCGGCACCTGCCGAGCGGCGAGGAGCTGAGCATCTACGACGCCGCCATGCGCTACCAAGCGGCGGGGACGCCGCTGCTCATCGTCGCCGGCAAGGAGTACGGCACCGGCTCCAGCCGCGACTGGGCCGCCAAAGGGACGCTGCTGCTCGGGGTGCGGGCGGTACTGGCGGAAAGCTTCGAACGCATCCACCGTTCCAACCTCATCGGCATGGGCGTTCTGCCCCTGCAGTTCCGCCCCGGAGAGAACCGCAAAACCCTGGGCCTCGACGGCAGCGAACGCTTCAGCCTGGACGGCGGAGACCAGCCCCTGACGCCGGGACAAGCCCTGACTCTGCGGATGGACCGTGGCGACGGCCAAACGGAAACGATTTCCGTCCTCTGTCGCCTCGACACCCAGATCGAAGTCGCCTACTACCAAAGCGGGGGGATTCTTAACGATGTGCTGCGCCGACTGGGCGAAGGCTGATGGGCGAGGGGGGCGGTGAGGTGCGCGGACGGCGTTCATGTCTCTGACGGTTCTGCTGATTCCGGCCAAGATCCTGGTTTCGATCCTGGCGGTGGTCGGGCTTTCGCTGGTGGCCGAGCAGGTCAGCCCGAAGGTCGCGGGGGTCCTCTCCGGCTATCCTCTCGGCACCGCCATCGCCCTCTTCTTCATCGGCCTGGAAAATGGTCCCGATTTCGCCGGGCAGGGGGCGGTCTACACCCTCGCGGGGCTGAGCGCCTCGCTGGTGCTGGTCCATGCCTACCAGAGCGCTTCGGCCCGGTTGCGACGGTATGCGGTGGCCGGTTCGGCCCTTGCCGCCGTCCTCGCCTTCCTGCTAGCGGCGGCGCTGCTGCATCGCCTGCCCCTGAATTTGCCGACTGGATTGCTGCTGACGGTGGCGGTTGCCGCCTTTTACGCCCGGCGGTTCCGGCGCATCGAAAACACCCGGGTGACGAATCCGGTGCGCTTCACCCGCTGGGTGCTCTTGTTGCGGGCGCTGGCGGCGGCCGCCATCGTCCTGCTGATCACCGGACTAGCGAAGCTCATCGGCCCGAATGCCTCGGGGATTCTTTCCGCCTTTCCCATCACCCTCTTCCCCTTCCTGCTCATCATCCATCAGGCCTACGGCAAGGAAGCGGTACACACTATTATCAAAAACTATCCCTTCGGCATCGGCGCGCTCATCGCCTATGCCCTGAGCGTCTCCTTGACCTATCCCCGCTACGGGATTCCTTGCGGCACCGTCTTCGCCTTTCTCGCCGCCACCGTCTATCTGCTGCTGCTTACGGCGCTCACCCGGCGCGGACGGGGGCAATGAGAACGAGAAGGACTGGGTGAAGGGGATAGCGCTTTGTGGGGGCGGGTTTTCTGGGGAGATCTGCTGGGGGGGGCCGCTGAACGCGCCCCTCAGTCCGTGTCGGGGGAAGACGAAGGGTTCTCGGGATGGGCGGCCTCGTCGGCCTCCACATCCCGATGCAACTGCCGGTAAAGGGCCTCGGCGATGCCGAGCCGTCCCTGTTCGGCCGAGGCCTTGGCAACTTCGAGATCCATCATGTCCTGAAAGGAGTCTTGAGCCATGCCGCGCTGGAAGAGTCCGCCGGCGGGAACGGTGGAACGCATCGCCTTGAACATCGACTGCACGAAAATCGCCTCGAACTCCTGGCAGGTCTTGCGCAGCGCCGCGTCATCCTGTTTGGACATCGCCTTCGNNNNGCATGCAAAGCCCCGGCGGCCTTGATCGCCTGGAAGATGGCGATCAGGTCACGGGGGGTGGCGCCGATGGCGTTCAGGCTGCGGGCCACGTCACCGATGCTGACCCCTTTTTCGAGCACCACCAGTTCGCTGTCTTTTTCCGAGACCTCAATGGTGGTCCGGGGCACCACCGTCGTCTGCCCTTGCGAGAAGGGGGCGGGCTGGGAAACCTGGGCTTCTTCGCTGATCACCAGGCTGAGGTTACCGTGGGAAACGGCGACCGTCGAGATGCGCACCTCCTCGCCCATGACGATGGTACCGGTCTTTTCGTTGACCACCACCCGCGCCGCCAGGTCGGGGGTGACATCGAGACTTTCCAACGCCGCGACGAACTCCACGGCGCGGCCGCGATAGTCGTCGGGGATGAGCACACGCAGGCTGCCGCTGTCCACCGGCCGGGCGATGCTCCCGCCGAAGCGCCCGGTGATGGCTTCGCTCATGCGCGTCAGGGTGGTGAAATCGGGGGTTTTGAGGCGATAGACCAGAACCTCGCCGGTGCCGAACTCGTAACCGACCTCCTTCTCGACAATGGCGCCGCCGGGAATCCTCCCCACCGTCGGGTGGTTGGTCTGCACCTTGGCGGCCTTGCCGCCGAAGGCCAGGGAGCCGACCACCAGCGCCCCTTGGGCGACGGCATAGACCTGACCGTCCGGCCCGTTCAGGGGCGTCATCAACAGCGTGCCGCCGGCGAGGCTGTCGGCATCCCCGACCGAGGAGACCTGCACGTCGATGGTGCCGCCGGCGCGGGCGAAGGGGGGTAAAGACGCGGTGACGATGACCGCCGCGACGTTATCGACCTCGACTTCATTGCGATCGACAGTGACGCCGAGACGCTCCATCATGTTGACCAGCGACTGCACGGTGAACTGGGTCTTGTCGCTGTCCCCCGAGCCGTTCAGGCCGACCACCAGGCCGTAGCCGACCAGCTGGTTTTCCCGCACCCCTTCCAGGGTGGCGAGATCCTTGATCCGCGCGGCTCGACCGATGTCGGCCAGCATCAGCAGCAGAAACGAACAGAGGCAAACGGTTCGCAACAGTTTTTTCATGAAGTTCCCCATGGTCATCAGAACGGCCAGACGTAGTCGAGGATACGCATCAGCCAGCCCGGTTTCTGCTTGTCGCTGATGGCTCCCTTGCCGGTATAGGCGATGCGGGCATCGAGGATATTTTCCGAGTTGACCACATTCTGCGCGGAGATGTCTTTGGGCCGAACGATGCCGGTGAGCTTGACGATCTGCTTTTCGTTGTTGACCGTTACCGTCTTCGCCCCGGAAATGCGCAGGTTGCCGTTGGGATAGACCTCCACCACCTGACTGGTCAGGGTGGCGACCAGGTCTTCCTTGCGCGAGGTCCGCCCCGACCCCTCGAAGTCGTTGTCGAATCCGGCCGAAACCAGCGCGGTTGGATCAATCGCCTTGTTGATCGTGGCGATGTTGCGCTCCAGGCCAAAGGCCTTGGAGATATCCGCCGACATGCTGCTCGACCGACCGGTGCTGGTATTGGCCTCTTTGCTGGCGCTGGCCCGCTCGAAGATGGCCACGGTCACGATATCCCCCACCGAGCGCGCCTTGGTGTCGTAGAACATGCTCCCCTGCTGCTGGGTCCAGAGGGAGCCGGGGCTGGCCGGCTTCGGGGTTTCGATGACCACCGACGAGGCGTCGGGCA
>DIVU01000331.1 GCA_002423365.1 Desulfuromonadaceae bacterium UBA6124
CGAATATTCTCCCCGCCGACCGCAAGAAGCTCAAGGAGTTGACCGAAAAGTATCGTCGCCACGTTTTCGATTACAAACTCTCCCCCGCCAACAAAGCCCAATTGCGCAAGGTCATCGACAACCTCAAGGAGGGCTTGCAGAACTTCGGTCTTCCCAACGACAAGGACTTGGCCGCCCTGCGCCAAAAGAAGGATAAGCTGGCTCAGCTCCCACTTTTTTTCGACAGGCAGGTGGAGGCAACACGGCAAAAGCTTCAGGAGGAGGTCGATGTGCTGGAGAACCGTTTTGCCGAGAAGCAGCGGTCGATTTATTTCAACGCCTTCGAGTGGCGCTTCGAGTTTCCCGAAGTGCTGGATGAAAACGGCGAATTCGCCGGATTCGATGCGGTAATCGGCAACCCGCCGTATATCCGACAAGAGTCGATCAAGGGGCAGAAAGGGGCGCTCAACGAGCAGTTCGGCGAGTTCTTTTGCGGCACCGCCGACATCTACACCTACTTTTACAAAGTCGGTCTGGACATCGTTCGGCCGGGAGCGACGCTCTGCTACATCGCGCCGAACAAGTTCATGCGAACCGGCTACGGCAGGAACACCCGCGACCTGTTGACCACCATGGCGAAACCGCTCATGGTCCTCGATTTCGGCGACCTGCCGGTATTCGAGGAGGCGACCACCTATCCGGCGATCGTCATGGTGGAGAAGGCGCTGCCTCCCGCCCCGTCCACGACGAGGAGGGGGCGAAAATCCTCCCCTCCTGATTCAGGAGGGGCCGGGAGTGGTCATTTTTTCGCCGCCACCTTCACCGATCCGGAGCAGTTGACCCGCTTCGCCGACATCTTGCCGGCTACCGGTTTCGTCATGCCGATTTCCACCCTCAAGGCCGAGGGGTGGACGCTGGAGCGACCGGAAGTCCATGCCCTCGTGGAGAAGTTGAGAAAGTCCGGAATGCCGCTCGGGGAGTATGTGAACGGAAAGATTTACTACGGCATCAAGACCGGCTTGAACGAAGCGTTTGTCATCGACGAAGAGACCCGGCAACGGCTGATAGACGAGGATCCTAAAAGCGGGGAGATAATCAAGCCATGGCTGCGTGGAAAAGATATTAGAAAATGGCGGGCTACTTGGCGAAAAGTATACGTTATCGCCATTGTCAGTAGTGCCAATAGATTCTGGCCTTGGTCAAACGCAGAAACCGAATCTGCTGCTCTGAAACTTTTCGAATTATCATATCCAGCGATTTACAAACATCTTATTGGTTTTACAAATGGTCTAAAGAAAAGAGAGGATCAAGGAAAATATTTCTGGGAGTTGCGCTCCTGCGCCTATTATTCACAGTTCGAAAAACCAAAGATAATCTGGCCCGGAATAACCGCCGATCTGGCCGTTTTTTCCTATGATGACGAAGGGTACTACGGGAATGACAATAACCAGTTGATTGTGTGTGACGACCTTCTGCTCGTGGCGGTTTTGAATTCGAGCTTGACCCGTTACGTTCTCCAGCAAGTATGCGACAAGGTGCGCGGCGGATTCTACCGACTAAAAATCATTTACATCGAACAGCACCCCATTCCCACCGCGACCAATGAGCAAAGGGCTCCTCTCATCGCCCTCGTCGACCAGATTCTCGCCGAAAAAAAAGCCGATCCCCAGGCCGATACCCGAACCCTGGAACGGCAGATCGACACGCTGGTCTATGAACTCTATGGCTTGACGGAAGAGGAAATCGCGTTGGTGGAGGGGGTAAAATGACTTACGACGGCTCCAGAAAGTCGTTCCTCTTCACCCGCATCCTCCCCGCCCTCAAGGGGCAAAGCGCCTACTTCTCCCTCGCCGCCGTCAAACGCGCCCTAGCCGAGGCCGAAATCGCGCTGGCCGACGACACCCTGCGCAAATACATGAGCGAGGCGATGAAGACCGGCATCGTCAGCGACGCCGGGCGAGGCTGGTACAGCCGCCACACGGAACCGGTCATTCTCGACCCCAAGCCGGTCGCCAAAATCATCCGTGAGGTGAAGAAGGCCTTCCCTCTTCTCGACTTCTGTTGCTGGTCAACCGTCCAGTTCAACCCCTTTGCCCAGCACCTCATCGCTCAGCCGACGATCCTCCTCTACGCCGAGAGTGACGCCTTGGAGGCAGTCGCCGAATCCCTGAAAAAGAGTGGTTGGTATGCATGGGCTAATCCCGGCAAGGTTAACGCTCAGCGTTATATCCAGCCTGGAGAGAAGACGGTTATTTTGCGTTCCGCAATCGGCAAGCAGCCTGAATCCTCAAACCATGCTGCACCAATCGAAAAAGCCTTGGTTGATCTCGCGTACGAGTCCCACAAATTGCAGATGCTCGATTCATCCGAGGTACAGCGGATCATTGATGGCGTACTCGGGTCCGGCCTTGTACAACTATCCGTATTACTTAATTATGTCGAGTCGAAACGTGAAAAATTTACAAGCAAGGAGATAACCCATTAACTCCGCATTTTTTAAAAATTCGGAGTTAATGGGTTGAAAATATGATCGCTGAAATTTGCTTTACTGCCGATTGGCTAGAGAGAAAGCGCAGAGAACTACGAGGCGTAGACCCCGCACTACTGGAGCGGGCGCTACACGCTTTTGCCCTGCTAGGACACCTAGCAGAGAGTGACCTGAAGTTCGTCTTCAAGGGGGGCACCAGTCTGCTTCTGCATGTTCCGGTCATTCGCCGACTCTCCATCGATATCGACATCCTCTGCGCGGCCCCGGCTAAAGTGCTGGATCGGATTCTGGCGAAAGTGGCTACCGTGCCCCCGTTTATCCGCCATGAAGAGGATGATCGCGGCTCCCGTGGCCAGCCGGAGCGACGCCACTTCAAGTTCTTCTACGCGCCCTTGGTCGCCGGCAATCCTGCCCCCTATGTCCTGCTGGATGTGGTGGAAGAGACCAGTATCCCCCACGAGTTGGTCACGAAGCCGATTTCGCCGAACCTTCTGGAAATCAGAAGGGAAATCCTCGTTACGGTGCCGACCGTCGAAAGCCTGCTTGCCGATAAGCTTACAGCCTTTGCCCCGCATACCGTAGGAGTTCCCGTGTTACGGGATGACGGCAGGCCCGGCGAAGCCATGCAGGTCATGAAGCAACTCTTCGATGTGGGAGAACTCTTCAATCTTGCGGAAGATTTGGAAGCCGTGCGGCGAGTCTACACGCGCGTATTCGAGTTGGAGAATGGTTACCGGGGAGGGAGATTCACCGTTACCGAAACATTACGCGATACTCTTGACACGGCTAAACGCTTTTGCCTGGCCGGGTTCAAGGGGGCACCGGCACATGACGATATCAAACGGATGGAAGATGGCAGAAAGAAACTGGAAGGCCATCTGGTCGATCACCGTTTCGATCAACAAACAGCGAAAATCGCTGCGGCCAAAGCCGGACTGCTCGCCAATGTGTTGCTGACCGAAAAGCCCCCTTTCACACGACAAGACCTTCGATCGATCCCGCCCCTTGAAACCTTGCGCCCCCTGATCATCACAGGCGAGCTGCAATATCTGAACAAACTCAAACAGGTCAACCCGGTAGCCTTTTATTACTGGTATCAGGCATCTCTCCTCGGGTCAGACTTATGATTTTCTAAACGCCTGAAGCTGGTCGCGACGTTCCGTCGTCAGCCGCAGCTCGTTTCTCATCAACAAAAAAGGCGGCCCGCAGGCCGCCTTTTTTATTCGTGGGAGACCCTTGGCTAGAACTGCCAAGTGCTTCCGAGGTAGACCATGTCCGAATCGTAGTCTTCGAGATCGACGACCTTGCGGTAGCCGACGTTGAGCGCCCAGGTATCGGAGAAGTTGGCGCGGTATTCGGTGCCGATTTCGAAGTAATCGGTGTCGCCGTAATCGTATTTGTAGTTGGTGGCATCGTAGGTCCAGGTGCCGAAGAGGTTGACGACCTGGTCGGGGGTGACGCGATAACCGATATTGGCGCCGAGCTTGACCAGATCCTGGCTGTCATCGTCAAGATCGACATCATCCTGGTTGTACTGGTAGGAGACCCCGCAGCCGAGTTCGTAGAGTTCCTGGCTGTAACGCAGACCGGCACTGAGACCGGCGCCGTAGGTATTGAGGTCGTCATCCTGGCCAAGAATGCGGAAGTCGCTGAACATATAGTTGAGGTTGGCGGTGAGGGTCGCTTCCAGCTCTTCAGTGAGGCTCAGGTGGTACTGGCCGAAGAGGATGGAACCGATACGGTTGGCGGTGAAGCTGTCGAAATCGAAGTAGTCGTAGGGCACCATCACGCCGAAGGTGAAATTGTCCACGTCATAGGCCAGGCCAAGGTTGAAGCCGCTGACCAGGCCGTTTTCATCACCGGCCTTGTCCACCCACTCGGTGCGCAGCGATCCGCCGAAGGTGCGCACCGCGCCCTGGGCTTTCTGCGCCGCCTGACGGTTCTTCTCGGTCGTCGTCCGCACGGTGGGGACGACCAGTTCCGTGAAGACCAGGCGCGAAGTCGTCGCCGAGGCCGAGGTCGGCTCATCGAGTGTCCCCGCCGAAGTCAGGGGAATGCCCAGCGCTTGAGCAACGAGCAGAATCACCGCCTCACGGTCATAGATATCGACGTTTTCATAATATTGAGTGCCGATCTCCATGGACGTCGTATCGTTCATGGTGTCGTAGAACCAGTAAATAAGCTCTCCATTGACTTCGACCGAACCCGACTCCTGGCCGAAATACTCATCGTAGATGGCGCCGAGTTCATCCAGGTTGTTGGCGGTGTAGGCTTCGGCAGGCGAGACAAAGAACCCTGTCACGAGAGCAATGAGCAACAGATGCAAAATCAGCAGTTTTTTCATGGAACCTCCTGAGAAAAAGATGGAAGACGGTTTTCCTGATTATTTCAGCCGCCGGATCAGTCCGGCCACGGCCTCGCGGATGGCACCTTCCGACGCTTCGCCGACGTCACCACCACGCCCCGTGCCGCTACCGGGGACGTATTCGAGGGTTTCCACATCGACGCAGCGCACCTGCACGCCCATGCGGGTATTGAAATTACTGCGCGAGGAGAAGCCGCTGACCTGCTCCCCCCCCTGGGCGAAATCGTAGACTTCGCCGTAAATGACCTTTTGCGCGCCGAGGAGTTTGCCCATCTCCACCGCCGTGCTCTGATCGACCATGCCGGCCATGCTCAGCCATTGGCGGTCGAGGACATCCTTGACCACCTCGGGCTTTTCCTCGACGAAGCGGAAGCGGTTGGTGTCGTAAAGGGTTTCGATGACCCGGTTGTGAATGCCGAGGCCGACATCCTTGGCCAGCAGATGGGGATAGGCCTTCGCGGCCCGTTCGGAAAGACCGAGGGGCAACACGGCGACCACGGTCTTGGGGCCATCGTAGGGAGGAAAGCTCGCCTGATCCGACGTCGCCTTGGCGGGTTCTTTTTCTTCCACATAGGTCGTGGCGCAGCCGGAGAAAAGTCCACTAAAAAGGATCGGCAACAGCCATAAAGCCAGTCGTCTCATTGTCCCTCCACCCTTTGGTTCATGAGTCCGGCCACCGCCTGGGCGACCGCTTCCTGAGTCGCCTGGCCGACGCTGGTCTGGTCGAAATGGACCTGATCTTCGCGAATCTGAAAGAGCACACCCCGCGCCTTGGTCGTACCGCTGCCGCTTCCCTGGCCTTTTAGCGGAGGATTTTCTCCTTCCCGCACGGAGACTTCCACGGTGATTTCCACATCGACCTTACTGCTGGAAAAGGGGCCGGCGAAGCCCCGAAAGCGGGACTTGTCGAACTTGACGATGCGCGCCGAAGCCACGGCATCGCAGCCCAACTCGGCGCGGTCAACGCTATCCGCCGTT
>DIVU01000124.1 GCA_002423365.1 Desulfuromonadaceae bacterium UBA6124
CGATAAAGGGAGCCCCTCCGCGATGCGGTTCCTTTCGTCACCGCATCCTACGGGTTCGGCAACGAGGATATGGCTCAGACGATTCCGGAATCGCTCTCTTGCTTGTCCGGAGTATCGGGTGCATCGGCCGGGTCGACGATGAGGGGGGCGGTCGGCGGGGAGTTGTTCGCCGTGAGGATGAGGGGGGGCGAGTTGAATTCGCGGATGAAGATTTCCCAGAAGGCGACGAAAAGGGCCGCGATCAGGGGGCCGACGACGAAACCGTTCATCCCGAAGAGGACGAATCCGCCCAGGGTCGAAAGGAGCACGATGTAGTCCGGCAACTTGGTGTCGCGTCCGACCAGAATGGGGCGCAGGAAGTTGTCGACCAGCCCGATTACCGCCACGCCGAAAACGACTAGGACCGTCCCCTGAATCCAATTGCCGATGGCAAAGAGATAGATCGCCACCGGCGCCCAGATCAGCCCGGCCCCGACCACGGGGATGAGCGACAGCAGGGTCATCACCACCCCCCAGAGCAGCGGCCCGCGAATATCGAGGGCCCAGAAGATGATCCCGCCCAGGGTGCCCTGGGTGACGGCGACGACCAGATTGCCCTTGACGGTGGCCCGCGCCACTTCGGCGAACTTGGTGAAGAGCAGTTGTTCCCGGGCGTCGCCGAGGGGGAGGGCACGCACCAGCAGTTCGACCAGGCTACGGCCGTCGCGAAGCATGAAGAAGGCGACGTAGAGGGTCAGGCCGAGGCTGACGAAGAATTGCATCGTCCCCTGGCCGAGCTGCACGGCGTTTTGCGCGATGAACTGGCTGGCGGTGAGGGCCGCCTTGGAGAGCTGGGCGGTGACGTTGTTCAAGTCGAGATTGAGCCGTTCGAGAAGATTCTGGACCGTGGGGAAGGCCTGGCGTACCTGCTCGATGCGGCCCTGGATATCGAACTCGCCGCTTTGCAGGCGCTGGTAGAGCCCGGCTCCCTCCTGAAAGAAGGAGGTCATGACGAAGAGGGTCGGGACGATGCCGAGGATCAGGCAGATGACCAGGGTCGCCAATGCCGAAAGGGTTGAGCGGCCCCGCCACAGGTGACGCAGACGGGAATAGAGGGGATGAAAAATCAGGCCGATGAGGCAGGCCCAGAAAATCGATCCCCAAAAGGGCTTGAGCAGAAATAAAAAGAGCAGACTTACCAGAATCAGCATCAGCAGAAAAGAGCGCTGTTCCAGCTTGTTGTGCTCTTTGTCGTAGCGCGGATGTTCGTCGGTCATATCGGTTTTATCCCTTAAAAGATGTTTACGACGGCATGGCACCGTACCGGTGGGTTTCGGGGGAAACCTGAAGCCCGATGGAATATTTGATCTATACTCTAGCAAACGAGCGATTTTCGCAATAGTTGTCCAATATCGTTGTCCAACCCCTGTCCGAGCCGTCGTCGGTAAGCGGCGGAAGGAGAGTATCATGAAAAAATCACTGGGTTCCAAGACCTTGTTATTTCCCGCCCCGGTGCTGCTGGTCGGCACCTACGACGGCGAGGGCAAACCCAATCTGATGAACGCCGCCTGGGGCGGCATCTGCAATTCCCAGCCCCCTTGCGTCGCTGTTTCCCTGCGCAAGGCGACCTATTCCTACGCCGCCCTCATGGAGCGCAAGGCCTTCACCGTCGGCATTCCTTCCCAGGAGCAGATTGTCCAGGCCGATTACGTCGGCATCACCACGGGGCGCGAGGTCGATAAATTCGCCGAGACCGGACTGACCCCGGTGCGCAGCGAACTGGTGGATGCCCCCTACGCGGCGGAACTCCCCGTCATTCTCGAATGCCGGGTGCTGCATGTCCATGAGATCGGCCTGCACACCCAGTTCGTCGGTGAAATCGTTGATGTCAAGGCCGACGAAGCGGTGCTCGCCGAGGACGGACTGCCCGATATCTGCAAGATCCAGCCCCTGATCTTCGATACCGCCCATCGCGGCTATTACGGTATCGGCCCGCTCTTGGGGCAGGCTTTTGCCATCGGCAAGAAATGATGGCGTCGCAAAAATTCTCCAACTGCGGCGTTGCTGCCATCGTCTCGCGGCTTCGACGTACCTAAGTACGCCTCATTGCTCGACAATGGCGCGCCTTGCATTTGGCGTTTTTTGCTTAGCCATCAAGGAATGACTTGCCTGTTGTTTTCCCGCACCCGGCTGTTGCAGGGCTTTTTGGAAAGGCTCGACGAATGAAGCGGTTGCTGGCGATCGGCGACATTCACGGCCGGCTCGGTAAACTCAGGGAATTGTTGCGCCAGGTCTGGCCCGAGGCCGAGGATCAGGTGGTCTTCCTCGGCGACTATGTCGACCGGGGGCCCGATTCCCGGGGGGTGATCGACTTTCTGCTGGCCTTCGCCGAGCGTTTTCCGCGCACGGTCTTTCTGCGCGGCAATCACGAACAGCTCTTTCTCGACGCTCTGGTGGAGCGTGGCATCCGCACCAGCAAAACCCTGCGGGAGATCTCCCCCCTCTACCGCCGCAATGCCCTTGGCGGCGATGTCGAGCTCTTCCTCGGCAACGGCGGTTCGGCGACCCTGCTCAGTTACGAGGGAACGTGGGAGATTCCGCCGGAGCATCTACGCTTTCTCGAAAAGACGGTCTTGACTTATCGCTCCGGAAGGTATCTTTTTGTCCATGCCGGCGCCGGGGACGGCTTCGAGGCGGAGGAGCAAGATCCCTACGTGCTGCTCTGGAGCCGTTTCTCCCCACCGGGACGGGGTGAGGAAGTGCAGGTGGTAGGGCACACCATCACCGACGACGGCCGGCCACGCTTCGAAGCGGGGCGCATCCACCTCGATACCGGGGCCGGAACAGACGGCCCGTTGACCGCCTGTGATCTGCTGACGAAGCGGATCTGGCAGGCCCTGTAAAAAACTTGTTTTTAACCGGTATGACG
>DIVU01000186.1 GCA_002423365.1 Desulfuromonadaceae bacterium UBA6124
ACCGCCCCCAGGGGATTGCCCTCTTTCACCAGGGTCATCCCTTCCTGCACCATCGCCTCCTTGGTCTGCCCCTGGCAAGCGGTCAACAGCACCAGAACCATCAGCCCTTTGATCATTTGACTAAACAAGATCGTAACCTCCCAATTCGATAGCTTCGCCGACAAGCATTTGGCGGACGTAGGATGTCAGTCGTTCATAATCGACGGGCTTGACCATGCAGCAAGCATGGCGCACCCCTTTCAGCGCGCTCAACAGGGGGTCGCTGAGACTGTCGGCCAAAACCAACACCGGCAGATCTCCCCCCACCAGGCTTTCCAGCAACTGCTCTCCATAGGGATAACTGGTCACCACCAGCCCCACATCCGGCCCGTGCAAATCCACCGCGCAAACGGGAAGCGGCCGGCACTCGGCGCGGCAGCCCTGCAATTCCAGCAAAGCCGAACAGATCCGGGAAAAACCCTGTTCGTCGACAATAACCACTTTTTTCGACATAATCCCAACCCCTCCACAGTGACGAACCCCGCCAGGGAGATCCGGGCGGTTCCCGCTCACCGAGAGAAAAAGATACTCTCCGGCACGTGCACCGGAGGTCTTTATCGCATAAGCAGGGTTCATGCCAAGGGTTAATAGGCAATGAATACAAGGGATTTTGATTCAGAGGTCGAAAAACTTCGCTGCAAATGACGCCGATAGAAACACTCAGCAAAGAAACTGTATCCCAAAGAACCAATCCCGCGCCCAACCCTCGGGCGGAGCGTGGATCCGTTGGATACACCTTCAGAAAATCAGGGCAAGGGAAATGAGATTAACAGAAAAACCGGAAGTCTCAACAGAGAAAGGATAAACAGGGAGAGCACATTGACTGCCCCGAGCCTGACGACTAGGATAATCCGTATTCCTTCAGGCGCCGATACAACGCCTTGCGGGAAAACCCGAGCTTTTTCGCCACCAGGGATTTGTTACCGGAACATTCTTCGAGAGCCCGGCGGATCGCCTCGGCCTCCAGTTCCCGCATGGGCACGACCTCCCGGGAATCCGCGATCCCGGGAATCCGCGCCCGTTCCCGCACCTCGTCGGGCAGATCCGACGGCAGGATTTCCCGCGCCCGGGAGAGGACCACGGCCCGCTCCACCACATTGCGCAACTGCCTGACATTGCCGGGCCAGTGGTAGGCGCAAAGGGTCTGCATGGCCTTTTCGGAAACCGCCAGAACCTTCCCCTCTTGAACACAGAACTCCTTGACAAACTCGCTCACCAGCAGGGGGATATCTTCCCGGCGCTCGCGCAGACTGGGGAGATCGATGCGCACGACGTTGATGCGGTAGAAAAGATCCTCGCGAAAGGTCCCCTTGGCGACTTCCTGGCGCAATTCCCGATTGGTCGAGGAAATCAGCCGGAAATCGACGGAAATCCGCCGGTTGTCGCCGAGGCGTTCGACTTCCTTTTCCTGCAGGACGCGCAGCAGCTTGGCTTGCAGGCTGATATCCAGTTCGCCGATTTCATCGAGAAAAAGCGTGCCCCCGGCGGCCTGCTCAATCCGCCCGATACGCCGGCTGACGGCGCCGGTAAAGGCCCCTTTTTCGTAGCCGAACAGTTCCGATTCGAGCAACTCCCCAGGGATCGCCGCGCAGTTGACCGTCACAAACGGCGCGTCCCGCCGTACACTGCCATAATGCAGGGCGCGGGCCGCCAGTTCCTTGCCGACCCCAGTCTCGCCACAGATCAGTACGCTGCTGGGCGAATCCTTGATCGCCTCCACCAGTTCGCAGACCTGGCGCATCTGACGGGACTGGCCAATGAACTGGGCCGGACCGGGCAGCCCGGTGAGCCGCTGGCGCAGCTGAGCCAGTTCCCGCTTCAGCCGCCGCTGTTCCACCGCGCGGGCGAGGATGCTTTTAAGATTGAGGTAATCGGGGGGTTTGACGAAATAGTAGAAGGCGCCCAGGTTCATGGCGTTGACGGCGGACTCGACGGTGCCGTAGGCGGTCAGGAAAATCACCGGTATTTCCGGATAATTCAATTTGATCTGGTCGTGCAACGCGAGGCCATCGGCCCCCGGCATTTTCATATCGGTAATGACCGTATCGAAATCATGGCGGGCCAACGCGTGCATGGCCTCGTCCATATCTCCAGCGGCGACCACCCGATAATCTTCCTGCTCGAGGATGGCCGACAGAACCCGGCGCGCGCTCGCCTCGTCGTCGACCACCAGGATCAAGCCCTTGTCTACGTCCGGCATCTAGGCGTCGCTCCCACAGACGGGAAAGAGCAGCCGCGCCGTCGTCCCCTGCCCTCGCCCGCCGCGAATCTCGAGGGAACCACCATGCTGCTGCATGATTTCACGAACCAGGAACAAACCGAAACCCCGCCCTTCGGCCATCGCCGAAGCCAGGCGCGGCAGACGGAAATCACCCTCCACGCCGCTGATGCCGGGGCCGTCGTCCTGCACCGACACCACCACGCAGCGTCCGGCGGGAGCGGCTTCATAGCGACTGGCCACGCGGATGTGTCCCCCTCTGGGGAGAGCGTGAATGGCGTTGTTCAGGACATTGAGGATGGCATGTTCCACCTGGAAGAGGTTGATCTCGATGGCCGGCAAGGTGTCGGCCAGATCAAGACTGAGAGCGACCTCCGCCGCCTGGGCCTGCAACGCCACGAACTGTTCCAGCTTTCGTAACAAGGCGTTGAGATCGTTACGTTCCCGCCCGAAAGAGACGGCCGAGGCACTGAGAAAGCTGCTGATAAAACGGTCGAGACGGTCGATCTCCTCTTCCATGATGCCGGTGAATTCAAGCAGATTGGCATCATTGCCGTAGCGGTTCTTCAGGTAGACAACCGCCCCCTTGATGGCGTTGAGGGGGTTGCGCACGCCGTGGGAAAGCATTGACGCGGTCTTACCGAGGTCGGCCAGATGCCGGGACTGCTGCAAGCTGCCCAGAGCCTCGCAACAGCCTTGAAGAGCGATGGTCACCCGCGCTCCGGCGCTGCCGGACAGAGACGCCGGCGTGATCCGCACATCCCCCTTGACCCCGCCGGAAAAACAGGGGAAGCGGTGCCCCGGCAAATCAAGCGGGCTGCCCGTCTCCAGCACCAGCGCCACGGCGTCATGCCGGCCCTGGCAGATGCGCGGCAACAACTCGTAATAAGCGAGCCCCGACATCTCCAACGACTCGCGCCGTCCCAACTCCGCCAGGGGAGCGTTCCAGCGGTGCAGCTTCAATTCGGCGTTAACGGTGAATTCAAAAAAAGTCGGCATCCGTTTCTCTACCAGGACAAAAGCCAAACCGTTTTCACGAATCGATGGATTTCCAGCCCACCGGTTTTTCCAGCAGGAGCGGATTGAGTTTGACCCACCCTTCCGCATTTTTTTCAATATCGGCGATATAGGGGATGCGGAGCCCATGATATTCCACCGGCTCGCCGATGGCCTCCCAGAAGACCCCCCAGCGCCGCAATAGACCGGAAAGCCCCTTGACCATGACCCCGTACCAGTGCTTGAGCCCCAGGCGTAAACTCTCCTGATAAATACATTGATACAGCCCCAAGACGATCATCCCTTCGAATTGGCGGCGCTGTTCGTTTACCCGCCGGACCTCCTGGAAATCGAAGTCGGTCTGGGAATAGATGGCCTTGTCGATTTCACGCTTCCGAAAGTCCTTGCTGATCGCCAACCGCGAAATCTCCGCAAAGGGAATTCCCTCTCGCCGGAGGGTTTCCAGCCGCCGGGCCTCACCTTCCCAGAAGGGGCAATGGGTTTCGATGGGGAGTTTATTATTGGGCAGGCCTTGGGAGAATCCGTGAATGATTCGGACCGTACCGATGATTCGTGGTGGATCGGGGCGCTCGGGGTCGAAAGAAATCGCGCAGAAGTGACTGGAATGTTTATCATAATCGTCTTGCTCTTGACCATCCTGATGATCCTTCTCGTCCTCGAATCCGCATTCGTTCACATAAACCTGATAGCGCAGATGAAACAGCTTCATCATCCGCTCTTCATCACTTATATCAACCCGTTTAAACCGGAACTCGACCATGATGCCCCCCGAAATTGGCTCATTTGTTGATAAACAATAACATCGTTTACGGATGATTTCATAAATATTTCTCGGGAAGATTGGAGGGGACCAGCGTATGCGGAGAGGGGCGGCTCCTTGTGTTATCCCGAAATTTGAATTACTCTCCAAGCACTCGTAACTTGCCAATTTTTTCGACTGGATTTGAACCGAGAGGAAGCCGATCATGGAAGAGGCAAAAGTCCTTCGTTGGCGACAACGCTTTCAGAATCTGGACCGGGCCTTCGGTCAACTGACCAGCGCCGTCGATCGAATCTCCGAACTTTCCGACCTCGAAAAAGAAGGACTGGTGCAGCGTTTCGAATACACCTTCGAGCTGTCGTGGAAAACTCTCAAGGATTATCTCGCCGGCAACGGGGTCGACGCGAAGTTCCCTCGTGAGGTCGTAAAGCAGGCTTTTCACTACGACATTATTGAGAATGGCGACATCTGGATGGACATGCTGGAAAAGCGCAATCTGATCGCCCACACCTACAATGAAGAAAATTTCAAGCTGGCCGTTTCGGCCATCGTTTCAGGTTATTACCCCGCATTAAAACAGCTCCACAACCACCTCAAGGGGCTGCTATGAACTTTGGGATCAGTGACAAGAGCTTCACCGCGTTGCTGGACGCCCTGCACGAGACCCGTGACGTCGACGAAGCGATTCTTTTCGGCTCGCGCGCCTTGGGCACGTTCAGGGCCGGTTCGGATATCGATATCGCCGTTCGTGGTAAAAATCTATCGGTCAGGGCCGCCGCCGACCTTTCCACCCTTCTCAATGAGAAGCTTCCCCTCCCCTACCTCTTCGACATCATCCATTACGACACCATAAACAACGCCGACCTGAAAGAGCATATCGATCAGGTCGGCGTTGTGATTTTCCGGCGACCGGCTCCGGCGACCCTGTCCGGTAATAAAAAATCCGGCGACCGCTGATAATCACGCGAGTTCCGAAAAAATTGAAACATCCCCCTCATCACCGGTCCCCGAACGACACCATGCCCACAAACCCTAAAAGGGGCCCGAAAATCGGGCCCCTTTTAGGGTTGAGCATTTCATCAAAGTCACATCATGATCCGAGGCTATGCCCCTTCGTTCCCGGGCAAATAAAGTCAACGGCCCCGTTAATCACTTTCTGGTTTTTACAGTGGCAACGTAAAATCCGAAATCAATCGTGTTATTGGTGTTGTCGTAACTCGACACCGTCAAACCGGTGCAATTGGCATCGCCATCGATATTCGTAACCTTCGAACAGACCGGCGACGGCAGGTACCCGGCCGGGGTAGCAACCGCCACAGAGTAGGTTCCGGGCCGCAAGGTATTGAACTGGTAGTACCCGCCGGCGTCACTGACCGCCGTCATGGGAACGATGCCATTACCGCTCAACGTAATCGACACGCCGGGCAGAGACGGTTCTCCCAGATCCTGCTTGCCGTCCTTGTCGATATCCTTCCAGACATAGTTGCCGATCACACCATAGTACAACACGACATCATCCCGAGAAGGGGCACAGAGCAGACCGTTGTTGTACTTATCCAGCAACAGGTAGAGAGGTTCACCGGCTTTCCAGGCCTTGCTGCTTGCGAGAACGCCGCTGCCGACCGGGCCGTAGACCCGCATCCAATCGTCGGCGGCCTGGATGGTGCTGGCGATACAGGACGAATCGTTACAAGTCAGCACATTGAGTTTCGCCGACACCAACGCCGGGAACATGGTGTAGGTTTTATCCAACTCAACGGGGGACTTCATCAGCAGGATGGCTTTGTCCTTGGAGTAAACGACTCCGCCGATAGTGATGCTGTCGACCGGCCAGGCTTCCGGATGGTTCATCCAGTAACCGGGGGTGCCGGTACCCAGGGGGATGCAGGCCACCGTGTACATCCCGGCATCCCAGGTCATGTCGTTTTCACCGGGGACCAAGGTGGTGCAAACGGTCTTGCCCGTGGCCGGATCGGCGTCGCTGTCCTTGGTATCGTCGCTGCCCTGGTTGGGCATCGTGAAAGCGTACCCGTCCTTGACGTAGAATTTCACATAGTAATCGCCCGGTATCAGGTTGGTGAAGGTGTAGTAGCCGTTAGCGTCGGTCAATGCGGTGGCGACCAACGCATCGGCACAGGTGTAAAGTTCCACCTTCACGCCTGCGATGCCCATCTCGCCGGCATCCTGCACGCCGTTGTTGTTCGTGTCGTTCCAGACGTAATCGCCGATAGAGGCGGGCATGACGTACAGACCGGCGTCGACGGTGGTGTTGCTTTCACCGGCGGCCAGGTTGTAGCAGTCGGTCACGCCGGAGGCGTTGGCGTCGCTGTCGAGGGCGTCGTCGCCCACGTTCGGCATCGTGAAGGCGTAGCCCGTCGGAGCGACGAACTCGACCCG
>DIVU01000298.1 GCA_002423365.1 Desulfuromonadaceae bacterium UBA6124
CTCGTGTCGGTGGTTCGATTCCGCCTCTGGGCACCAGACGGAAACAAGGGGTCGTGGCTTTACGCCGCGACCCCTTTTTCCGTATCCCCGCGTCCTTTCTCCTCTCCCATCTATTCGCTCGCACGAACCGTCTCCCCTGTTGTCAACAGATCGTCAGAAGACGCAAGTCGCGTCAACAAACCGCAGGCCCCTGAGCGACAATTTCGATAGCTGCGGGGAAAAACCGTTTAAATTCAGAATTTTTGAGCTCAAAGAATAACTCGACCCCCCCACTGGCTTAATAATTGCTTATTAAGTATAAACAATGATATGCGTTGCCGCGGCGATTGGCCGCGAGGATCTCAAGGCATAAATTTTACCCTGGGAAGGCAAGTTCTCACAACAGGAGAGGAGTCGGTCGAATGAAGATTTTTGCCAAGCTGCTCGCGGGATTTTCCACCGTGGCGGTACTTTGTGTTGTCGTTGGCGCGACGGGATGGTTGGGGCTCAATGCTACGGAAAAGGGTCTGCGGGAAGTCGTCGATGTTCGTCTGCCGGCGATGGAAGGGCTTGGCCTGGTAATGGAAGCGATGGAAGGCATCAAGGCGACGGAACGGACCATCATTATTTCATCGCTTTCCAAAAAGGAACGGCTACTCCAAACCGAAAACCTGAAGGAGGTCTGGACCGCGTTCGAGGAAGGGTTTGGCAAATATGTCAATCTGCCGAAGACCGGGGAAGAAGCGGCGTTGGTGAGTCGCTTCAAGGAAGCTTTGGCGCAATGGAAAACAGAATCGCAAAAACTGGTCGACTTGGCGGCGCGCGTTGAGTTGGATGATGTGGGACACATGGAAAGCATCTTGGTGGCCCGACAACTGGACCATGTCAAATGGGTCGCCGCGCTCGACAAGGCCATTGCCTCCCACGTCCATTTCGACAAACAACTGGATCCGAATCTGTGCGCCTTTGGCCAATGGCTGGAAGGGTTCTCCTCGGAGGATGCCGAATTCAATGCGATTATTAAGAAATTCGCCGACCCCCATGAAACGCTGCACGGGCTGGGGGGGCGAATCAATGTGTTGATGGGGCAGCAGGGTGATTACGACGGCGCTCGGATGGTGTTCAATAACGAGGTTGTTCCCGCTCTGGCCAGTATCGAAGAGATCTTCGAAGACGCCCGCGAAAACGTCGCCGTCGATCTGAATGCTCTGGACAGTGCCATTGAGCTCGCCTTCGGTAGCGAACTTGAAGCTTTTAGTGCCACCATGGAGATTGCCGATGCCCTGGTCGCGATGAATGAGAAAATCGGCGCGGAGGCCGGCGTGGCCGCCGAAACCGTGGCGAGCAGAAGCAAGGCGGTCGCCCTGGTAACGACCCTGCTGGCGGCGGTGATGGCCGTGGCGCTGGGATTGGGCCTGGCGAGGAGCATCGTCGGGCCGTTGCGGGCGGTGGTCGCCAACCTCGGCGAGATGGAGAAAGGGCGCCTCGGCGACCGATTGCGCCTGCGGCGAAGCGACGAAGTCGGCGAGATGGCCGATACCATGGACCGCTTCTGCGAAAGCCTCGAGCGCGAGGTGGTCGACAATCTGAAAAAGCTGGCGCAGGGGGATCTGACCATGGCCGTGGCGGCGCGGGATGGTCAGGACGCGTTGCGCGGAGGCCTGCAACAGATCGTCGGCGATCTGCGGTCGATCATCGGTGAAATCCAGGCGGTCGGCGAACAGATCGCCTCGGGCAGCGCGCAGGTTTCCGACGCCAGCCAATCCCTCTCCCAGGGTGCCACCGAATCGGCCAGCTCATTGGAAGAGATTTCCAGCACCATGAATGAAATGGCCTCGCGCACCCGGCTCAACGCCGAGAATGCCGGTCTGGCCAGCAAGCTGGCGACCCAGTCCCAACAGGCGGCGGAGAGCGGCAATGCCCAGATGATGGGGATGGTCGAAGCCATGGGCGAAATCAACGCTTCAAGTCAAAGCATCTCGAAAATCATCAAAACCATCGATGAGATTGCCTTCCAGACCAATCTGCTGGCGCTGAACGCGGCGGTCGAGGCGGCCCGCGCCGGTCAGCACGGCAAGGGCTTCGCGGTGGTCGCCGAGGAGGTGCGCAATCTGGCGGCGCGCAGCGCCAAGGCCGCCCAGGAGACGGCGGATTTGATCGAAGGCTCGGTGAAAAAAGTCGCCGTCGGTTCGCAGATCGCCAACAAGACCGCCGACGCGCTCGATGAAATCGTCCGCGGCATCAGCAGGGTAACGGATCTTGTAGGGGAAATCGCCGCCGCCTCCAACGAACAGGCACAAGGGATAGCCCAGGTGAATATCGGCCTCTCGCAGATCGATCAGGTGACCCAGCAGAACACCGCCAACGCCGAGGAGAGCGCGGCCTCGGCCGTCGAACTTTCCAGCCAGGCCGAGCAACTGCGGCGGATGCTTTCGCGTTTTCGCCTCCGCGATCAGGGGGCCAAGGCCTTGCCGGAAACCGGCCGGCGCGGTTCAGTCCCGCGCCTCACCCCGCCGCCGGCGGCCGAGGGTTCCGGTTGGGGCAATCTCGTCGCGGACGATGCGAAGCCGACGATCGCCCTGGATGATGAGGAGTTCGGCAAATATTGACCCATGAATTAACGAGGACAAGGACAACAAAGCCCGGAACGAATCCGGGCTTTGTTGTTTCCGGAACCGGTGACGATGCCGGTTTCGCGGATGCGACGGCGAAAATGGCTTGCGACGGCCCTTTCTTGACAAGGGGCAAGGGCTGTGTTAAGCACTCGGCATTCACATCCGACACCCTTCGGCCCCACGCCGAACATCCATCCTCAGGGGGTTTCACCATGAATCATCAGCAATCGGCGGCGCTTTTCGCCAAGGCCAAGCAGATCATTCCCGGCGGGGTCAACAGCCCGGTTCGGGCCTTTAAATCGGTCGGTTGCGATCCGATCTTCATCGCCCGCGCCGAGGGTTCCCGCATCTATGACGCCGACGGCAACGCCTACATTGACTACGTCGGCTCCTGGGGGCCGATGATTCTCGGCCATTGCCACCCCAAGGTGGTCGAGGCGATCCAGCAGGCCGCCGCCTCCGGCGCCTCCTTCGGCGCGCCGACCGAGAAGGAAATCGTCCTCGCCGAAATGGTCCGGGAAGCCTATCCCAATATCGANNATCCTCAAGTTCGACGGTTGCTATCACGGCCATGCCGACTCGCTGCTGGTCAAGGCCGGCAGCGGCGCGGCGACCTTCGGGGTGCCGACTTCGCCGGGCGTGCCCGCCGATTTCGCCAAACACACCCTCACCGCCACCTACAACGATCTGGCCGAAACCCGGGCGCTGGTCGCGGCCAACAAGGGGGAGATCGCCTGCATCATCCTGGAAGCGATTGCTGGCAATATGGGCTGCGTGGCGCCGAAGCCGGGTTTCCTCGAGGGGCTGCGCCAGTTGTGTAACGAAGAAGGGATCATTCTCATCATCGACGAAGTCATGACCGGCTTCCGCGTCGCTTTTGGGGGCGCCCAGGAGCGCTACGGGGTGCGCGGCGACCTGGTCTGCCTCGGCAAGATCATCGGCGGCGGCCTGCCGGTGGGGGCCTTCGGCGGCAAGCGGGAGATCATGGAGAAACTTTCCCCCGAGGGCGGGGTCTATCAGGCCGGCACCCTCTCCGGCAATCCCCTGGCCATGAGCGCCGGCATCGCCACTTTGAAGCTACTCAAGGAAGAAGGCTTCTACGCCCGCATCGAGGAGAAGAGCGCCTATTTCGAAAAAGGGATGCGCCAAGCGGCGACCGCCGCCGGGGTGCCGACCTCGCTGCAACGGGTCGGAGGCATGTTCTGCACCTACTTCCAGGCCGAAGAAGTCTTCAACTTCGCCGACGTCAAAGCGGAAACCCCGAAAATCTTCGCCAAATTCTTCCGGACCATGCTCGAAGAAGGCATCAACCTCGCCCCCAGCCAGTACGAAGCGGGTTTTATGAGCATCGCTCACAGCACCGCCGATCTCGATCAAACCTTCGAAGCGGCGGCCAAGGCGTTCAAGGCGTTATAGCAGGACCAGGCTGAAGGCTGAAGACTGAAGGCAAGAGACGAAAAATCCCGGCGCCCGTATTTATGGGGCCGGGATTTTTATGTCGTGAAATCAGAGGGCGTCGTACCTACGCCGGAGCCTTGTCGAGGTGCAGCACGAAGGGGAGATTCAGTCCTTCCGCTTCCAGCAACGCGGTCACGGCGGCGTATCCTTCGGCACATCTTTGGCTCAGGGCATAATGCTTTTCCAGCCAGACCAGATAGGGGAGATTGCCGGCCAGGGAAAAGCCAAAGGCCTGTTCCATGGCCAACAGCCCCGCCCCTTCCAGCTCCCGCGCCAAATCCCGGGGTTCGGCCAGGTAGTGGGTGGGGAAATCGACCACCGTGCGGTCGAGACTCGCCATGAACAGCTGCTTTTCGATGGCCGGCAGCTCGCCGAAGTCGACGCCGCACCACTCGGCGGGGCGGGTCGAAAAAAGTGCCCGGCAGGCGAAGGGCCGCGCTTCGTAGACGGCGCAGGCGCCCTCCCCGTCGAGAAAGGGGCACTCCCCCAGTTCCCTCCGCTGCATGCGCAGGTAGCTCTTGAAATCCGCCACTGTCGACAGCAACTCGCGCAGGCGGGCGACATAGCCGTCGAGGTCAGGCCCCTGGGCATCGTTCAACGCCTCAGTGACGAGCAGCGCCTCGCCGAAGCTGCAATCGACCGTCAGGGTGCAGCAGGCCCGACAACCCCGTCCGCAGAAAATCCGCCCGCCCCGCCCTTCATACTCCGCGAGCCGGCGCGCGATCCGTTCGTCGAAATCCCGCTGACGCCGCAGAAGATCCTCTTTGAGTTTCATCCATCCGGAAACCGACATCTCCGATTCCTTCAAAACACGGAAGGGGCTAGACCTTGCGGCCTAACCCCTTGTTGATGATTGGTGGAGCTGAGGGGGATCGAACCCCTGACCTACGCATTGCGAACGCGTCGCTCTCCCAGCTGAGCTACAGCCCCAAAAGCCCGGTAAAGATAATCCAAGCGAACGGATTTTGTCAATGAAAAGCTTCCACGCCGGGGCCAAGGGGCAGGCGCAGAGTGAAGATCGCGCCGCCATCCTCGTTGTGGACTTCGATGGCGCCCCGATGCTGCTGGAGGATGCGTTGGCTGATAGCCAAACCGAGGCCGGTCCCCTGTTTTTTCGTGGTGTAGAAGGGGGCGAAAATTTCCTTGAGAACTTCCGTGGGGATACCGCCGCCGGTATCCTGGATTTGGATAACCACCGCCCGCTCGTCGCGCAGATGCCCCAGTCCGGCACGGATGCGCAACTCCCCGCCTTCGCCCATGGCGTGGCGGGCATTGTCGATGAGATTCATGAAGACCTGCAAGAGTTTCTGGTCATCTCCCTGGAACGGAGGCAGCACGCAATCATAATTCAGGTGAACCTGGATGCCGGAACCGCGCAGGGCATCGTCCTCCAAGACCAAAGCCTGCTCAATGATTCGCTCGACCCGGCATTCGCTGTAGCAGAGCATCTGCTTCCGGGAAAACCCGAGGATTTCCGAAAGGATTTGTTCCATGCGCCGGGTTTCGCGCTGGATGATCTCGCAGTATTCCGCCTCCTTGCTCCCCGGCTCAACCCGCTGCCCGAGACGCTTGGCGAAGCCGCCGATGGGGACCAGTGGGGTCTTGAGTTCGTGGGCGATGGAGGCCGCCAACTCCCCGAGAGCCGCCATCTTTTCCCCCTGGATCAGCCGTTCCTGGGCCTCTCGCAACTCCCGGTTGACCGTTTCCAGGCGCTGCATGAGCATGGAGTTGTCGATGGCGGTGCTTGCCTGATGGGCGAAAAGTTCGAGAAAGCGCAGGCGGTCGAGGCCGATGGGCTGACCGCTTTCACAGCTGTCGACCACCAATACGCCGAAGGGACGATCCTTGGTGCGCAGCGGCGCGCAGGCATAGGGGCCCAATTGCAGCTCGGCGGCCAAGGCCGCCCCTGCCTCGGGTTCGGTGCCGGGCTGGGAGACAAAAATAACGCGACCCTTGAGGACCGCCCGTGCCAGGGCGTTATCCTCGGCGTCTAGGTTGAGGCGCTGGCACAGGACCTTCTGGGAAAAAGGCATTCGCCGTTGGATTTCACGAATCTCCGGGCTCACGCCGGGTTGCTCCCAGGCCCCGCGCTCGTCGTGGGGGGGGAAAACCAGAGCGGCGCCATCCTGGTCGACGCCCAGCATCCCCTGCAGGGTGCCGCTGCGTTCGTTGATGGTGAAGAGCATGGCGCGCTCGAAGCCGCCACCGGCGGGGATGGTCGCCGTCGACAGGATCAGGTGCATCAGTTCGTTGAGATTGAGGGTGCTGTGAATCGCCCGAAAGGTCCGGTACAGGAGGGAAAGCTCCTGGAATTTCAAGTCGTTTTCCGCCGACAGGGTTTCCAGGCGTTCGAGGGTCGTGACCCGCTCCAAGGCATGTCCAAGCAAGGAGCCGACGGAATGATAGAACTCGCGGCTGGCATGCTTGCTCGCCAGGGGAAGTTCGGCCGGTTCGCGGTCAAAAAAGAGGGTCAGGTTGCCCAGGGGGCGCTGCAGAAAGCGCAGAGGCATGATCACCATGCGCAACGGGGGGGGCTCCCCTCCCGAATCGGCGGGGAGCTCATCGAAGTAGAGGGGCTCGGCCTGGCGCAGGGCGCGCTGGCCATATTCTTCCTCAAGCTGCTCCAGCCGGGGGCGATATTTGCGGTAGGGGGAATCGATGCGCAGGGAACCGCTGCCCATGACGGTGCCGCCGAGCAGGGGGCGCAGGATGACGCAAGCGGCCTGGGAATGGCGATGGATGCTCTTGGCGGCTGTAGTCAGCAGTTCTTTGAACTGCTGGGCGTGGGTCAACTGGCGACCGAGGTCGGAGAGAAACGCCAGCTGCTCCATGCGCCAGCGATCTTCCGCCTGGATGGCGACGTTGCGGGCCAGGGTTGCGAGTTCCTCAGCGACGAAGGCGAGGGTGCGCTGGTCCTGTTCGGAGAGCTCGGCGTCGTCGGCGAGAATCAGGACGAGAACGCCAAAATTCTCTTCGCAGCAGAAGACGGGAAGGTACAGGGTTTCGGTCTGGCGCTGGGGCTGACGGGAGGTCAGGGCCTGGCCGGGGGGGGAGTCGGCGACTTCCTGGCGGCAGGGGCGAAAGAGCTGGGTGCCGCCGGCATCAATCGATTGCACGAAATAGCGGCCGCTGGAGTCGAGCAGCAGCAGGGTGGCGCCATCCAGGGGAAAGCAGCGTTCCAGGAGCTGAAGGATATCCTTGAAGGCCTGGGGTTGGTCATGAACCGCGCAATGGGCAATGCGGACAACCTTGTAAAGAAGTTCAAAGCCATCGCACTTCATGAACCGTTCTCCCTGGGGCGCGTCGTCATTTCATAGGGCTCAGCCGATCCGTTCCTGGCGTTCCTGCTCGGTTTTGCAGTCGATACACAGGGTCGTCACCGGGCGGGCGCGCAGCCGGGCTTCGCCGATTTCTTCGCCGCAGCTGTCGCAGATGCCGAACTCACCGGCATCGATCCGCTCGATGGCTTCCTGGATCTTCATGATCAGCTTGCGCTCGCGGTCACGAATGCGCAGTTCGAAGTTACGATCCGATTCCAGGGAAGCGCGGTCGGTGGGATCGGGAAAATTGGTCTTTTCGTCCGTCATCTCCGACACGGTTTTATCGGCTTCCCGCAGCAGACCGTCGATCTGGGATTGCAGGAGCTGCCGGAACTCTTCGAGTTTTTCCTTGTTCATGCAAGGGTCTCCTTGGCTTTTGTTTATCCCGGCATATTAGGTTAATCAGCCTCTAAAGTCAATCCGGATCGCCGCCCGAGAAGCGGGCAACGGCCGAAGAAACCGGCATTCAGTACTTTCCCTGAAATTGCACATAGAGGATAAAAGCCAATAGGGCCACCGCCAGCCAGCAGGAGATGATGTCGGTCGTCTTCACCGGCGGCGCCTGGGCCATGACACGGGTCTCGTCGCTGATCGCCGGCTGCGGCACCCGGGCCAGAAGCGCCCGGACCAGTTCGGGAAAATCGGCATAGGCGTTGGAGAGAATGACGAATTCCTCGCCGACGCACAGGGTCAGAAAGGCCCGCTTGCGCACCAAGACCGTCTCGACAGCGGTCATTTCGGCAAAGGACAGATGCTTGCTGCGCAGAAACTTATGGACAGTGATCCCCTCGGCGGTGATGACCGCTCGACGAAAAACACTCTCCACAAAGAAGGCGGTCACCGGCAACAGCATGAAGCCGAGAATCAGGGCCTTGGCCAGGGGCTGCCCCTGAGCCAGCACCGTGACCAACAGCGCCAGGGAAAGGGCGAGCAGCAGAGCCAGGGGCAAAAGAAAGGTCCGGCGGATGGTGAACGTCTGTTCTTGGGGCACGATAGAAACTCCCGGTCGCTCACGCGACCTGTCGGTTAGTCGTTGCGGATGAAGGAGCCGCTCTTGCCGCCATGCTTTTCCATCAGGCGGATNNCTTATCCACCGCCTTGCACATATCGTAGATACACAGGGACGCGGCGGCAACAGCGGTCAGGGCTTCCATTTCTACCCCGGTCTGGCCGGCAACCTTGACCGTTGCCTCGATCTCGAGACGGCCCTGACCGGGATGGGGCAGGAATTCGATCGCCGCCGAGGTCAACAGCAACGGATGGCAGAGGGGGATCAGCTCGGGGGTCTTTTTGGCCGCCATGATTCCGGCGATGCGGGCCACGGCCAGGACATCGCCCTTCTCGAAACCCCGGTCGAGAATCCGGGTCAGGGTCGCCTCATTCATGCGCACCTCGCCCCGGGCCACGGCGACGCGACGGGTCGGCGCCTTTTCTCCCACCTCGACCATGATCGCCTTGCCCTCGGCGTCGAAATGGGTGAATTGATTATCGCTCAAGAGATCCTCCGGAAAAGCGGCGGTTGGTGATTGATTGTCCTCTTAATCGAACAGCCCATCCAGTGCTTCTTCGGCGCGGCGGACGCCGATCAGCTCCATCCCCGGCGGGGCTTCCAGGTTCTTCAGGTTGCCGGCGGGGAGGAGGCAGCGGTCGAAACCGAGCCGGGCCGCTTCCTTGACCCGCAGTTCCGGCCGGGAGACGGCCCGCACCTCCCCGGCCAGGCCGACCTCGCCGAAAAGAATGGTGCGTGCCGGGATCGCTTTATTAAGATGGCTCGAAGCCAGCGCCGCCATCACCCCGAGATCGATAGCGGGCTCGGCCAGGCG
>DIVU01000256.1:0-8081 GCA_002423365.1 Desulfuromonadaceae bacterium UBA6124
TGGATGAACCCCTGCCAGCTCAGCCGACGCCGGAGCAGGGCCAGGACCATGGTAAGAAAGGCGCCGACGGCGGCCGCTTCCGTTGGCGTGAAGAAGCCCAGGAAGATCCCCCCCATGACCAATACGAAAAGGATCAGGGTTTCGATGATGCCGGCGAAGGAGCGGAGTTTACGCTTCAACGAGGTCTTCGGTCCCGCTGGTGCCAGGGCCGGATTGAGGCGAACCCGGATCATGATGGTGATGAAGAAGAGGAAACAGAGCAGGATCCCGGGGAGGATACCGGCGGCGAAGAGCTTGCCGATGGACTGCTCGGTGATGATGCCGTAGACGATGAAGATCACGCTCGGTGGGATGAGAATGCCGAGGCTGCCGCCGGCGGCGACGGTGCCGGTGGCCAGGCCCATATCGTAGCGCCGCCGCTGCATTTCGGGGATGGTCACCGTGGCCATGGTCGCGGCGGTGGCATTGGTCGAGCCGGAGATGGTGGAAAAACCGGCGCAAGCGCCGATAGTGGCCAGGGCCAGGCCGCCGGGGCGGTTGCCGAGCATGACGTAGGCGGCGTGGTAGAGACGGCGGCTGATCCCCGACTGGTAGGCCACCTGCCCCATGAAGACGAAGAGCGGGATGACGGTCAGGCCGTAGGAGGAAAAGGTGTCCCAGATGTCCCGNNTGAGGCCGGCGTCGAAGGTGACGACATAGCTGAATCCGGCCAGGCCGAGGCCGGCCATGACGAAAGCGACCGGCATGCGGGAGAAGAGGCCGATGACAAGCAGCAGAATGCCGACGATACCGATGGTGGTCATGCTCATCCGCGAAAGGCTCCTTGCAGGTGCCGAACGAGATCGGAGAGCAGCACCAGACAGACGACGGCGGCGGCGAGGCCGATTCCGTGCACGAAGGGATAGAAGGGGAGTTGCAAGGTCAGGGAAACCTCGCCGGAACGCCGCAGGTCTTCGGCGTAAAGCACGGAGCGCCAGGCGATCAGGGCAAAGAGGACGAGGCTCAGGGTCGAGGTCAGGGCGTCGACCAGCTCCCGGCCGCGTCGGGGGAGCAGTTGGACCAGGACGCTGACGGCGATGTGCCCCTTCTCTACGCAGGTATGGGCCATGGCGAAGGCGACGGAGACCGCACCGAAAAAGGAGACCAGTTCATAGGTTCCGGGAATCGGGCGGCTGAAGAGCCGTAGAATGACGTCGGCGCAGGTCAGCAGCATCATGGCGACGATGGCTGCGCCGGCCAGGCCGAAGAGAAGCCGGGCGAGGAAGCCGGCGGAGGTTTCGAGGCGGTGCATGGTGGATATTTCCTTCGTGCCGGAAGTCGGCCGTGGACTCTGAGTTGGGTCGGGCAGGACGATTCAGCCCCGCCACCCGGGTGGGTGACGGGGCTGAATCCTGGCTTGGACCACGGAATTGATTATTTGGAGGCTTCGGCGATCAGGGCGCGGAGCTGTTCCACATAGCGGGCGCCGTCAGGGGTATTGGCGATGTAATCGTTAATCACCGGCTCCACCGCCTGGCGCCAGCGGGCGCTCTCCTCGGCGGAGAGGGGAATCATTTCGTTGCCGAGACCGAGGGTAAAGGCCTTGCCCTCTTCGTCGGCTTTGTCCCAGGCCTCGCCATGAACCTTGACCCATTCGGCGGAAATTTCTTCAACGATCTTCCGGTCGGATTCCGGCAGGCTGTTCCATTGCTTCAGGTTCATGACCACGAACATCGCCGTGGTGTAGCCGATATCGTAGCATTCGGTGGTGTACTTGATGACCTCCCCCTGTTTCCAGCCCTTGAGGGTTTCGATCGGCGCGAAGGTCCCGTCCACCACCCCTTTCTGCAGGGCTTCGTAGGTATCCCCCTGGGGCATGGCCACCGGCACGCCGCCGAGGGCCTCGACCACCTGGGCGCTGAGGCCGGTGGCACGGATCTTCATCCCCTTGAGATCCTCCAGTTTGCGTACCGGTTTCTTGGTGTGCAGCAGGCCGGGACCGTGGGCATGCACGTAGAGAACCTTGACATCCTTCAGTTCCTCGGGGTTGACCGACTTGGTGAACTGGTCGGCGACCCGGGTTGCGACCTTACCGTTCGGATAGCCCATGGGCAGGTCAAGGGCGGCCGTGACCGGGAAGCGGCCGCGGGTATAGGCGAAGCAGGAATTGCCCAGATCGCTGATGCCGGAAACGACGCCGTCATAAACCTGGGGCGCCTTGGTCAGGGTGCCGCCGGCGAAGGGGGTGATTTTGATACGCCCTTCGGTGCGCTTCTCCACTTCCTTGGCGAAGTCGGCGGCGGCGATGGCCTGCTCGTGGGTTGGCGGAAAGAAAATACTGAAGGTATAGGCTTTGGCGTGGCCGTCGTCGGGGTTGAGGAGGAATCCCGGCAGGGCCAAGAGTCCGGTCGCAAGCAGGAAAAGGACGCGTTTCACGTGCATGGGAACCTCCGGATGAAAGGGCTGGAGTATGGCTGAATGTCTGACGACGGGCACCGCCGGCGACCCGGGGATGTCGCGATAAACTAAGGAAACATAATGGAATTTTGCAAAAATAACCGAGCCCCGGGGAAAGGTCAAGGGAAAAACCCGGCGGGGCGATGGTCTCGGGAAGACCGGTTCGGAGTGCGAGCCGCTTGCCAGTCGGGGGGGATGAGGTATTTTTTAAACGGATTTTCAGATTGGCTGCTTGCACATAAATTCAACTTCTTATATATATAAAATATCGAAGCGGAGGTGGCCAATGAAGATGAGACCGGTGCTCGTGCTGCTGGCAGTGCTCCTGGGCGGAGGGCGCGCTCTCGGCGAACCGATCGATCTGCGGAAGGCGGTGGCCGAGGCCGTGCGCCGGCAGCCGCGGGTGGAAGCCGCCGCGGCCGCGGCGCGCGCCGCCGCGGCCGCCGTTGGGGTCGCCCGCGCCGGCAGGCTGCCGCGTCTGCTTTTTTCCGAAAACTTCTACGCCACCGACGAGCCGGCCGGCAGTCTCTTCATCTCTATGAATCAGGAAGACCTGCGTCTCAGTCAGGATGCCGACACCTACAATTATCCCCCGTCGCGCAAGGATTTTGAAACCCGTCTGACCCTGGAGCAAAATCTGTACGATCCGGATGTCGGCTATGGGGTGAAGCGGGCGGAAAAAGGGGCGGCCCTGGCTGCGGCCGGGGTGCGGCAAACGCGCCAGGAAGTTGCCTTCGCCGCCTTTCGCGCCTACCTGGAGGTGCGTCAAGCCGAGGCCGCCTTGGCCTGGGTGGAAAGTTCCCGGGCCGAGGCCGGCGAACTCCTGCGCCTGGCCCGCGAGCGGCAGGCTGCCGGGGTCGGTCTGAAGGCGGATGTGCTGCGGGCCGAGGCGCAACAGGGACGGAGCGAGCGGTTGGCCATCGCGGCCAAGAACGATCTGCGCCTCGCCCGTCTCGGCCTGGGGCTGGCCCTGGGCCGGGAGGGGGAAGAGGTGGAGATCGCCGAGAATTGGGACTTCCCCCCTCTTCCGCCCGAACTCTCCCCGGTCCCGATGGCGCGGGCCGATCTGGAAGCGTTGGCCTTGAGTGTCGACGAGGCCGAACTCAGGTATCGACAAGGGCGCGCCGCCTATCTGCCCCGCCTCGGTCTGAGCGCCGGCTACGCCTTACACGATGAAGATCTGCCCTTCGGCACCGATGCCGCCGCCTGGACGGTGCGGGCCGGGCTGAACTGGGAACTGTTCGACGGCTTCCGGCGGTCGCATCAGGTGGAACAAGCCGCGGCCGAACAGCAGGCGCGGGGCGCGCGCTTGCGGGAAGCGTCGCGCCAGGCCCGTTTTCAACTGGAGGAAGCACGCCTGCGGGCGCGGGAGGCCGGAGAACAGAAGGCTGTCGCCGAGAAGGAATTGGCCGCCGCCGGGGAAAGCCGGCGGCTGTTGCTGGAACGCTACGAGGCGGGGCTGGAAGAGCTCTCGACCCTGCTGGCGGTCCAGGAAGCCCTCGATCGGGCGCGGTTCGAAAGCGTCGCCGCCGCCAACCGGGAACTTCTCGCGAAGGGCAACATCGCCTATCGCAATGGAACGTTTTTGCAGACCCTGGGTATCGATGGGGAGGATAAACCATGAAGAGATGGCTAGGTCACGGGGGTGCGCTGCTGGTGCTTCTGGTGCTCGGCTGCGGCGGGACCGGCGACCAGCCGAGTCCGACCGCAGCCGGCGAGGCGATCGCGGGATTGGCCCTGGCGACGGCGGCGGTTTCTCCCCTGGCGACGGCGGAAGCCTATGTGGCGACCCTCGAAAGCTCCGATCGCGCGACCCTGGCCGCGCGTCTCGACGGGCGGGTGGCGCGGCTGATGGTGCGGGCGGGTGAGCGGGTGGAAAATGGCCAGTTGCTCGCCGTCATCGCCGATCATGGGGCGACGGAACGGCGGCGCGAGGCCGAGGCGGCCCTGGCCGGGGCGGAGAGCGGTGCGGCCGCCGCCGACGCGCGCCTGCGTCTGGCGGAACAGACCGAGGCCCGCTATCGTCGGCTGTTCGAGCGTGAAGCCCTGACCGCCCAGGAGTTCGACCGGGTGCGCGCCGAACTGGAGGAAGCCCGCCAGCAGTTGGCGGGGGCGCAGTCGGCGATTGTCCGGGCCGGAGCGGCGCGGGACGGAGCCGATGTCGTGCTCGCCCACAGTCAAATCACGGCCCCCTATGCCGGGGTGGTGGTTTCGCTGCTGGTCAAGGAGGGAGGGACGGTCTTTCCCGGCGCCCCGTTGCTCACGCTCGACCGCGCCGGGCGCACTCTGGCCCGGGCCGATCTGCCCGAGTCCCTGTCTGGCCGGATCGCCCTCGGTAGCGCCTTCACCGTGGAAATTCCGGCCCTGGGGCGGGAGTTGGCGGGAAGTGTTCGCGAGCTGATCCCCGCCGCCGATCCGGCGAGCCGGACCATTCAGGTGAAGATCGAGCTGGCGACGGATGAGCCCCTGCCAGCCGGACTCTTCGCCCGGGTGCGGCCCCACGACGGCGGCAGCACGGCGCTTTTGATTCCGACGGCGGCGTTGGTCCGGCGCGGACAGCTCGACGGCCTCTATGTCGTGGAAGAGGGCATTCTGCGCTACCGGCTGGTACGGACCGGCCGGGTTGTCGGCGAGCAGGTGGAGATCCTCTCCGGCCTGCGCGCGGGAGAAACCCTGGTGGTCGACGGCGCCGGACGGGCGAAGCACGGCGCCCGGGTGGAGGAGTAGGGGATGAGCGCCAAAAAGCACGCCCTGCCGACCCGCATCGTCGACCGCTTCCTCGACGGCAACCTGTCGGTGATCCTCATCCTGCTGGCGATCCTCGCCGGCGCCGCCGCCCTGCTCCTGACTCCCCGCGAAGAGGAGCCGCAGATCGTCGTCCCCCTGGCCGACGTCTACGTGCACCTGCCCGGGGCCAGCGCCGAGGAGGTGGAAAATCAGGTCGCCACGCGCCTGGAGAAACTGCTCTGGCAGGTGGACGGGGTCGAGTACGTCTATTCCATGTCTCGACCCGATCTCGCCATCGTCACCGTGCGTTTTTACGTCGGTGAGGACCGCATTGAGTCGCTGGTCAAGCTGCACAACAAGATCGCCACCCACACCGACATCGTTCCGCCGGGGGTCGCCGGCTGGGTGATCAAGCCGGTGGAGGTGGACGACGTGCCGATCGTCAACCTCTCCCTCTATTCGCCAAGCGCGTCCGATCACGAGCTGCGCCGGGTCGCCGAGGAGGTGGTCGATCGCCTGCAGGCGGTGGAAAAGACCGCGGCGACGACCGTCATCGGCGGCCGTCCCCGGCAGTTGCGGGTGGAGATCGATCCCCTGGCCTTGGCCGGGCGCGGTCTCGATCTGCTCGAAGTCCGGCGCGCCCTGGCCGGGGCCAATCTGGAACTGCCGGCCGGCGGTTTTCAGCAGCTCGACGAAGAATTGCTGGTGCGCGGCGGTGCCTTCTTCCAGTCCGCCGCCGAGGTCGCCGATCTGGTGATCGGCGTCCACCAGGGACGTCCGGTCTACCTGCGGGAGGTGGCGCGGGTGGAAGACGGCATGGCCGAGGCGAGCAGCTACACCCGGCTGCGTTTCGGCCCGGCCGGGGATGCCGAAGCCGCCGCCGATGGCCGGGAGTATCAGGCAGTGCATATCGCGGTGGCCAAGCAGAAGGGGACCAACGCCGTGCGCGTCGCCGAGGAGGTGATCGACGCGGTGGCAGGCATGCGCGGGACGATCATCCCCGACGGCATCGAGGTCCGCGTCACCCGCGACTACGGCGAGACCGCCAATCACAAGGTCAACGAGCTGATTACCCATCTGGTCATCGCCGTCGTCACCGTCCTCGGCCTGGTCTTCTTCGCCCTCGGCTGGCGCGAGGCCCTGATCGTCGCGGTCTCCATCCCCATCATCTATTCCCTGACCCTGCTGGTCAACTACTGGTTCGGCTACACCATCAACCGCGTCACCCTCTTCGCCCTGGTCCTCGCCCTGGGCCTGCTGGTCGACGACCCCATCGTCGATGTGGAGAACATCTTCCGCCATTTCAAGATGAAGAAGGAGCCGCCCCGGGACGCCGTCCTCACCGCCATCGACGAGGTGCGGCCACCGGTGATCCTGGCGACCTTGGCGGTCATCCTCTCCTTTCTGCCGATGCTCTTCATTACCGGGATGATGGGGCCGTACATGCGGCCGATGGCGATCAACCTGCCGCTGACCATGGTCATGTCCCTGCTCGTCGCCTTCACCATCACGCCGTGGATGAGCTACCACGTGCTGAAAGGGGAGTACGGCAAGGAAGAGAAGGAGTTCGTACTCGAAGAGACCCGCACCTACCGGGTTTACCGGCGCCTGCTCCTCCCCTTTCTGGCGTCGCGACGGCGGGCCTGGCTGCTGATGGGGGGCGTGCTGGTGCTGCTTCTCGGCTCCATGGCGATGCCGGCCTTCAATCTGGTGCCGATGAAGATGCTCCCCTTCGACAACAAGAACGAGTTCCAACTGGTGCTCGATCTCCCCGAAGGGACGACCCTGGAGCGTACCGACGCGGCGGTGCGAGCGCTGGAGGACTATCTCGCCACCGTCCCCGAGGTGACCGACTTTCAAGCCTACGTCGGCACCGCCAGCGCCATGGATTTCAACGGTCTGGTGCGCCACTATTACCTGCGCCAGGGGGCGAACGTCGCCGACATTCGCGTCAACCTGGCGGACAAAAGCGCGCGCGATATGCAGAGCCACGCCATCACCCTGCGCCTGCGCGACGATCTGACGCGCATCGCCGGGGATCACGGCGCTCTCCTCAAAATCGTCGAACTGCCGCCGGGGCCGCCGGTCATCGCCACCCTCACCGCCGAGATCTATGCCGAGCCGGGGGTTTCCTACGCCGAACAGACGGCGGCCGCCCAGCTGGTGCGGGAACGCATGGCCCGTGAAGACCAGGTGCGGGATGTGGATGACACGGTGGAATATGCCCAGCGCCGCTTCGTTTTCGTCCCCGACCGGGAGAAGGCGGCCCTGGCGGGGATCGATAACGCCCGCATCGCCGAAACCCTGGCCGTCGCTCTGGGCGGCGTGCGGGTGGGGACGGTGCATGTCGACAGCGAACGCCATCCGCTCGGTATCCTGCTGCGCCTGCCGATGGCGGAGCGCTCCTCGCTGGCGGACCTCGAAGGGCTCGCGGTCAAGGGCGAGGCGGGGCAACTGGTGCGCCTCTCCGAACTCGGGCATTTTCTCCCCGAGCGCCTGGAGCCGACCATCTACCACAAGAATCTGCAACGGGTCGTTTACGTCTTCGGCGAGATGGCCGGCAAGAGCCCGGTCAACGCCATCCTCAACCTGGACGGTCATTTCACGGACAATCCCCTGCCGGCGGGCACCCGGGTTGTATGGAGCGGCGAAGGGGAGTGGCAGATCACCCTCGACGTCTTCCGCGACCTGGGCATTGCCTTCGGCACGGCGCTGCTGCTGATCTATCTGCTGCTGCTCATCGAAACCAAATCCTACGGCCTGCCGATGATCATCATGGGGGCGATTCCCCTGACCATGATCGGCATCATGCCCGGGTTCTGGCTGCTCAATCTGGTGCTGAACCGCCCGGTCGGCGGCTACGATACGCCGGTCTTCTTCACTGCCACCGCCATGATCGGCATGATCGCCCTGGCCGG
>DIVU01000256.1:8153-23579 GCA_002423365.1 Desulfuromonadaceae bacterium UBA6124
GAGAGCGGCGCGGTGCGGCTGCGGCCGATCCTGCTCACCGCCGGGGCGGCACTGCTCGGCAACTGGATCATCACCCTCGACCCGATCTTCTCGGGACTGGCCTGGTCGATCATCTTCGGCGTCTTCGCCTCCACCGCCTTCACCCTGCTGGTGATCCCCGTGGTCTACTGGCTCATTTACGGCAAAGCCGATCAACCCTCACAAGGAGGAATCGAATCATGACCGTCAACCGTTATCTGCGTCTCATCGCCGGCTCCGTCGTCCTGCTCAGCGTACTGCTGGCCGCCGTCCACTCCTGCAACTGGTTGTGGCTGACCGCCTTTGTCGCCCTCAACCTGATCCAGAGCGCCTTCACCGACTGGTGCCCGATGATGACCGTGCTGCGCAAGCTGGGGATCAAGGACCAGCAATAACGCCGTAGGCCCGTCCTCGTCGCTCTCTCGAATTCGTGCCCGAAAAACGAAAAGCCCCCGCGTTTGTCCTTGCGGGGGCTTTTCATTTTGGTTGTTAAAAAAATCAGCGGCGATTCTTGCCTTTACCGCCGCCTTCTCCCGCCGAAGCGGCGGGAGTTGTGGTGCCGGTGGCTCCCGGATGGCAGAAGCCGCAGGCGTCAGAGCCGGCGACGGAACGTTCGGCATGGCAGCCGTTACAGCTGTCGTGGATCGCTGTGGTGGCGTCGGAAAAGCGCCCGTCGCGACCGTGGCAACCCTTGCAGCCACCGTTGCCGACCCCCAGATGATGGCAGGTTTTGCAGTCGCCGGCGATGGCCTGATGAGCGCCATGGTTGAAGCTGACTTTCGGTTGGCTGGCGCCGCCCAGCTCCAGGGTCGCGGGGCCGTTTTCGGCCAGGACGAACCAGGCGGGAAACAGTAGAAACAGGGTGAACAACAGTGGCAGAATGTTCTTCATTTTCCATCCCCTCGGGAAATTGGGCGGGTGATTCCGCCGCGATGAATTGGCTGAGATAATCCGTCCAGCGGATCGTTGCAAACAGCGATTTTTTAGCGACGGCAGGATGTTGAGCACCGGACTTTAGGCTTCTCCCAGGTGGATGAAGGCACCGGCCAATTCCTTGAGCTGTCGGGCCAGGTTTTCCAATTCGGCCGCTTCACGGCCGATGGCTTCCGATTTCAGGGCGTTTTTCTTCAGGCGGTCTTCCGACTTGGCGAAGTGGGCGAGAATCTGCTCGGCCATGCTCCGCTGGTGGCGAGTGGCCTCGAAAATGGTGTGAACCTGGACCTCGCGCTCAGCCAGTCCCTGATCGAACTGGCGGTTGGCCTTGACCTGCTCGGCCATGCCCCGGGCGATCTGGTCGGCGGCCGCCTTCATTTCCGAAACACCTTCCTGGGTGCGGCCGATGGCGATCTGCTGTTCCTGAACGATACGGGTGATCGATTTGACCGACTGCAGGCTGCGGCCGGCGTCGTTGAGCAGGGAGCGGGCGCGACGTCCCTGCTGTTCGGTCAGTTCGGCGATTTCGTCGGAGGCGGCCGCCGCTTCGTTGGAGCTCTCAACGATTTTACTCAGGGCGTCGCCGGCAGACTGGGAAAGCTCCCGGCCTTTGGCGATGGCCCGGGCGGTGGCGCCGACCGCCGTGGTGACTTCCTGGGTATCGCCGCCGATCGCCTTGACGATCTGCTGGATGTCCTGGGCGCTGGTCGTGGTCCGGTCGGCGAGGTCGCGGATCTCCTCGGCGACGACGGAAAAGCCCTTGCCTTCCTCGCCGGCCTTGGCGGCGATGATGGCGGCGTTGAAGGCGAGCAGTTCGGTGTCGGAGACCAACTCCTTGATGACCTCGATGATCTTCGCCACTTCCTTGGTCTGGCGCGAGAGGCGCTCCATCGCCTCGGTCGCCTTCCGGCTCTCTTCTTCGATCCGGGCCATCTCCGTGATCGAACTGCGCACCACCTGCAAACCGTTTTCGGCGTCTTCCTTCACCATGTTCGCCGAATGGGCGCTGGCGACGGCACCGGACTGTACCCGGGCCAGGGTTTCGCCGATGGAATCGAGGTCATGGGCGGTGCCTTCCACCGAACGGGCGACGGCTTCGGCCTGGGTAACGATTTCATGGATGCTCGCCGCCATCTCGTCGACGGTGGCGGTGGTCTCCAGGAATTTGGCCGTCGAATGTTCCATGGCGCCGCTCATCTCCGCCAGGGAGGCCGAAAGTTCCCGGGACCAGGCCGCCTCATCCTGGGTCTTTTCGCTCAGGGATTCAACCTGCAGGATGACCTCCTGCTGGCGCCCTTCCATCGTTTGCATATCCTGACGGGCGTGGACGGCCGCCTCGATCCCCTCCTTGAAGCGTTCGGAGAGGAAGCGGCTCAGTTCGGCCAGCTCCCGGTGATGGGGGAGAAACTGGTCGGTGGTTCCCAACAGCCGACGCACCAGGCCGTCGGCCCGATCGACGGCGGCGGTCAACGCTTCATCCAGGGCTTCGACGCTCTCGTTGGCGATGACGATGTCGCCGACCAGAGGACGCAGGCGGTCGATCTGGTGGCGCAGCTGTTTTTTCAGGGTCAGCCGCCCCAGGCGGAACATGGCGGTGGCCAGAAGCAGGCCGCCGATCAGACAGGCACTGAAAAACAGGGGGAAGGAGCTTTCCGGGGCAAGCAGGGGCGCGGTCGCCAGGGAGACGAGGAGGCCGGCGCCCAGCCCGACGAAATGGGTCAGATAAAAGAGTTTGCGAAGATAGGAAATTCTACTGAAACCCTCGCCCGGCATAGGTCCTCCCAGTTTCTGTTGGCGCTTTCCATGAAAAATCACTATCTTGCCAGATAGCATAGAATGCCGGCCGTTGACAAGGCATTTATCTTGAGCGATCTCCTTGGGAAGCGAGGAGGAGACTTCCGCCGGAAGGGGGGCTGTGTTAGCATCGAAAAATGGAGACAGCCCGGGAAGCTTTTTTCGATACGCACGCGCACCTCGATTTTCCCCCCCTGCGCGAGCATTTGGAAGAGGAACTTGCGCAGGCCCGCGCCGTCGGCGTAGGCGCCTGGGTCGTCCCCGGGGTGAGTTCGAAGGGCTGGCCAGTCCTGATGGCGACGGTCGCGGAAATTCCGGCCGCGCTGGCGGCGCCGGGGATGCATCCCTTGGCGGCCGGGGAATGGAACGAACAGACTGCCGCCGCCCTGGCGCTTCTTCTCGATGATGCGGTGGCGGTCGGGGAGGTCGGGCTCGATGGAAATCTCTCCTCCCCCTCCCCGGCTGCTCAGGAACAAGCCTTTCGCGCTCAGGTGCGCCTGGCGGTCGCGGCACGGCGGCCGCTGTTGATCCATTGCCGCAAGGCGATGGGGCGAACCCTGGAGATCTTGCGCGCCGAGGGGGCGCGGCGTGTGGGCGGTATCTTTCACGCCTTTTCCGGCAGTCCGGAGTCGGCCCGCGAAGCGCTGCGGATGAATTTCGCCATCGGTCTCGGTGGCGCCCTGACCTTCACCGGCGCCCGGCGCGGACCGGAGCTGGCGCGCAGCCTTCCGGCCGAGTGGCTGGTACTGGAGAGCGACGTCCCCGATCTGGCGCCGGAGCCCTTTCGGGGGCAAATCAACCGTCCCGCCTATCTGACCCTGATCGCCGCGCGTTTGGCTGACCTGCGGGGCTGGTCGCCGGCGGAAACGGCGGCGATCACCACGGCCAATGCCCGGCGCGTGTTGGGTTTGTAATCTCCTTGACGAGCAAGAGGTAGAGCTTTTGTCCGTAAATCGTTTCAGTCGTATGGAATTGCTGGTCGGCGGCGACGGCCTGTGCCGCCTGGCGGAGGCCTCGGTGGCGGTCTTCGGCGTCGGCGGCGTCGGTGGCTACGCGGTCGAGGCCCTGGCCCGCGCCGGTGTCGGCCGCCTGACCCTGGTCGACTTCGATGTCGTCGCGCTAAGCAATATCAACCGGCAGATCCATGCCCTGGAAGGGACCGTCGGCCGGGCCAAGGTACAGGTCATGGCCGAGCGCTGCCGGGCGATCAATCCGGCGATCCGGGTCGAGCCCCTGCAGGAATTCTATGGGGCCGACAGCGCCGAGGTTCTGCTCGGGCGCGGCTTCGACCATGTCCTCGACTGTATCGATCACATCACCGCCAAGCTGCATCTGATCCAGAGCTGCAAGGAGCGGGGTCTGCCGATCATCTCCTCGATGGGGGCGGCCAACAAGCTCGATCCGACCAAGGTGGCGGTGGCCGACCTCTTTCAGACCCAGAAGTGCCGTCTGGCCCGGATCCTGCGCAAGGAACTGCGCAAGCGCGGGATCGCGTCCGGTGTGCCGGTGGTCTATTCGACGGAGGAATTCCGCCCGCTTTCCGAATCCCATCCCGAGGAGGGGGCGCGCCGGGTGACCCTCGGCAGTTCTTCCTATATCCCTCCGATCTTCGGTCTGACCATGGCCGGCGAGGTCATCCGTGAACTGGTGGCGAATCCTGCCCGTTGCGGGGCGAATGAAATCTGAGGGGAAATTTTTTCGGAGGTAGATGCCCGTGGCCCCTTCCCTTTCCCGAACCGACTCCGCTTCGTCGGCACAGAGCGACGCCCGGCGCCCGGAGGTCTTTTTCGCCGCCGGCGCTCTGGCGCGCCAACTGCTCGATGCCCTGCCGGGGGTGCTGTTGGTGCTCAACGGGCAACGCCGGATTGTTTACGCCAATCGTGCCCTGCTCGACCTCTGCGGCTTGGCCGATGAGGCAGCCTGTGTTGGACAGCGGATCGGCGACCTGCTCGACTGCGAACATGCCAGTCAGGCTCCGGGTGGCTGCGGTTGCGCCGAACCCTGCGAAACCTGCGGCGCGGTTCTTGCCCTCCTCTCCGGCCTGGCCGGGGTCGGTACGACCCGCGAGTGCAGTCTGACCCGTCTGCGCGACGAGCGCCTGGAGGCTCTCGATCTGCGCGCCGAAGCGACCCCTTTGCGCCATCAAGAGGAGAACTTCGTGGTCATGGCGCTGACCGACATCAGCCATGAAAAGCGCCGTCAGGTTCTGGAAAATATCTTTTTTCACGACGTTCTCAATCTGATGGGAAGCGTGCGGGGCTTCACCGAACTGCTGCAGAGTTACGATTTGGAGCGGCGACCGGAAATCTACCGCCTGCTGCACGAGGCCTCCGGACAGGTCATCGACGAAATCGAGGGGCAGCGCCTGTTGCTCGCCGCCGAGCGCGGGGCCTTGCGTCTCGCGGTGGAACCCTTCGACGGCATGGAACTGCTTACGGGCCTGGCGGACCTCTATCGGGCGCACCCCGTTTGCGGGGAGCGGCACATTGAGGTTCTTTCCGCCGGAGAAAGGATGTCGCTGGTCAGTGATCGCACCCTGGTTGGCCGTATTGTCGGGAACATGCTCAAAAATGCCCTGGAGGCCTGCGCCGAGGGGGAAACCGTGACTCTCGGCTGCCGCGTCGAGGCGTCCTGGGCGGAGTTTTTCGTGCATAATCCCGGGGGCATTCCGCCCCGGATTCAACGGCAAATTTTCAAACGCAGTTTTTCCACCAAGGGGGACGACCGTGGGCTCGGCACCTACGGCATGCGTCTGCTGAGCGGCTACCTGCGGGGCGAGGTCCGTTTTGCCAGCGCCGTCGAGATGGGAACCCGTTTTTTTCTGCGCCTGCCCGTGAGTTGGCCGGAACCCAAGAAGGAGGTCGGCGATGACGGCGAAAGATGAAAAACGGCTTCCACCTGTCGGCCGGTTGGCCCTGCTCCTGTTCCTGCTCCTGCATCTGGCACCGTTCATCGCCTGGGGGGAAGAGCCGGCGATGGGGCGCGTGACGGGGAGCCTGGTGCTTCCCGTCGGACTGGAGTGCCGGGGTGTGGCCTCTCTCTGGCCGGGGAATGAGGGGCGGGTGCCCGATCCCCGGCGCTATCTGATCATCCCCTTCAGCGCCGTGCCGCTGTCGGCATCCTGCGCGTTCGAGCTGACGGCTCCCCCCGGCGACTATTATCTTGGCGCTCTGGTGCGCGGCACGCCGGGGCCGGAGATTGGCCCGCCCCGGGAGGGGGATCTGGTTTTCATGACTCCCGATCCCGAAGGAAAAAGCCTCAAGGTTGAGCTTGTCGCCGGCGAGCGCATCGACGTGGGGCGTCAGGACCGCTTCTGGTCCTATGCCGGAATGGATGACCTGCGCCCCCCAGGGGTGACGGGGAGCGTACGTGATGCCGAGGGACGACCGGTGGCCGGGGTGCTGGTCTTCGCTTTCGCCGACCCGGAACTGACCCGACAGCCCCTCGCGGTTTCAGCCCGAACCGGCGCCGACGGCCGTTATGCCCTGCGCCTCGACCATCCCGGCGGCATCTATCTGCGGGTCAAGGACGATTACCGTGGCGGCGCCCCTCTGGATGGGGGGCATGTGGGGGTTTATGGGGGCGCCGTGCCGGCGCTGGTGGACGTTGGCGCCGATGCTTTGGTCAGCGGATTGGATATCCAGGTTTTTCAGGTTCCGGCGGGGCGAACCCGGATCCGTGACAAGGCGCGGCCGCAAGGCGAGCGGTCTGATCTGGAAGATTAAAACGACTTGGGCGGCCATGGTAAACCCCTGCATTTATGTGGAAATCTCTATAAACCACTTTCTTTATGCGAGAAGAATCCCCTTGACAATCGGCCGGTTCATTCATTACACGTAAGTAATACGTGTCACGGTCCGGCTGTTCACGGGATCGACTCGTCCAAATGTATCCGAACCATCGCGATCTGCCACGACACGCGATAACACGAAAAAATGAAAACAGAGGGGGAAATTATGGCGGAAGGGAAGATGTCGGCCCAAGGGGCTGGAGTCGCTGGAGTGCGGCTTTTTTTGTGCCTGCTGGTTCTGTTCGGCGCACCGGAGGTGGTTTTCGCCTGGGGGGGTTGGACGAGCGACACTTCCACCACCACTTCGACGACCTCATCGTCGACCGCCACGACCACCGCCATGACGGCGAGCGACTGCGCGAGTTGCCATGGCGCGAATGTCGCCGAAAATCACCATTCGACAAACTACTTCGAGCAAGGGGAGTGTTCCTACTGTCACCAGGGGGTCACCACCACCGGCGATTGCGCGAGCTGCCACTCCTTCTCCACCGAAAACCGCCATCATGAAACCGGCGCCGCATTAAGCGGCGATTGTGCCCAATGCCACACCGGCGTCGGTGAACTCGGCGATTGCGCCAGCTGTCATCAAGGCAAGCTGCGCACCCCCCATCACGAAGCCGCCGCCGCCCAGTCCATCGACTGTCGTTCCTGCCACACCACCCTGCAAGGGGGGGATGGTTGCCAAAGCTGTCACGGCAGCGACACCCGCACCGCCCACCATGTCGCTTCCGCGACCAAGAATATCAGCTGCGATTCCTGTCATACCACCATGGCACCAGTGACCGGCTGCGCCAGTTGCCACGACGCCGAATACTGGGGCGAGGATAGCGACGCCCGCACCCGCCACCATCTTCAGGCCGCCGCCTCCGGCAAGGAGTGTCAGGCTTGTCATGCCGGCGTGACCCTGCAGCAGGACTGCCATTCCTGTCACCAGGGGGAATCGGCCTCCCGCCATCACTATGTCGCCGCAGAAGCGAGCATCGAATGCGGCGTCTGTCACGCGAGCATCGTGCCAAAAAACAATTGCCAGGATTGTCACCAGGGGGAAGCCCGCGATCTGCATCACAATCAGGTGGCGGTGAAATCGAACCTGGAGTGCTCCGGCTGTCACAGCGATGCGCCGAGCGGCGATCCCGCCTGTGTGAGCTGTCACGACGCGGCCTACTGGTCGGAGCAGGGGGATGCCCGTGGCGGCCATCATGCGCTGGCCACTGGCGCGGAGATGGCCTGTACCCTCTGTCATACCACCCTCGATCCGAAGGATGACTGCACCGTCTGCCATATCCGCGGCGAAGCTCGTCCCGCCCATCATGACATGGCTGGTGCCACCGGTATCGAATGCGGCACTTGCCATGCCAGTCTGACCGCCGCGACTTCCTGCGCCGGCTGCCATACCGCCGAAAGCTGGACCGTCGATGTCCGTACCGATCATCACAATCTGCTGGGCGATCCGTCCGTAACGGTCAACTGCAATACCTGCCATAGCGGAATCACCGCCACGGAAAGTTGCAACGATTGCCACGGCACCGGTTCCTGGAGCGCCGGCAGCGCCCGTGATCAGCATCACTCCACCGCCACCGCGCAAAACAGCCCCTGTACCACTTGCCATACGAGCATGGTCGGCGCCGAAGGCTGTCAGGCTTGCCACCAGGGGGAAGCCCGCGATACTCATCACGATTTCGCCGCTGTCAATGGCAAGGCCTGTGTCGATTGCCATACCGCCCTGGCGGCGGTGACCGGCTGTGAAAGTTGCCATTCCACTTGGGCCGACGGCAACGCTCGTGACCAACATCACCACACGGCCACGGCCGAGGCCGGGGATTGTGCCGCCTGTCATACCACCCTGGCGGTTGTCGCCGGCTGCGCGAGCTGTCACGATGCCGCTTCCTGGAGCGCGGGCAACGCCCAGGACCAACATCATCAATCGGATTTCGCGCAAAACGGTGCCTGTACCGACTGCCACAGCGGCATGCCCGGACTGGGCGGTTGCCAGGACTGCCACGACCGCGGCGAAGCCCGTCCGGCCCACCATGACATGGCTGGTGCCACCGGCATCGAATGTGGTTCCTGCCATGCCAGCCTGGCCGGTGTGACCTCTTGCGCCGGCTGCCATACCGCGAGCACCTGGACCAGCGACGCCCGTACCGATCATCACAATCTGTTGAGCGACCCCGCCGTTTCGGTGAGCTGCAATACCTGCCACCCCAGCATCGTTGATGCTGGCGGATGCGAAAGCTGTCACGGCGACGGTTTCTGGAGCGCCGGCAACGCCCGTAACCAGCACCACACCACCGCCACCGCCCAGACCCAGGAATGTTCCGTCTGTCACATCGGCATGCCCGGTGCCGGCGGTTGCGCCGACTGTCATACCGCCGACACCTGGACCGCCGATGTCCGTACCGATCACCACAACCTGCTGAGCGATCCCGCTGTTTCGGTGAGCTGCAATAGCTGTCACACCAGCATCGTCGCCACCAGCGGCTGCGAGAGCTGTCATACTTCCGCCAGCTGGTCCGCCGGAAACGCCGCCGCGCAGCATCACGCCACGGCTTTTGCGACCGGCGGTAACTGTGCCGAATGTCACGCTGGTATCGTCGCGGTCGTCAACTGTGAAAGCTGCCATACGAGCTGGGGGACGGATGCCACCGCCGAGGCTCGTCACCACCGGCTGGCCGATGTCAATAATCGTTCCTGCAACAGCTGCCATTCCGCCATCGTGGAAACGACCGGCTGCGCCGGCTGCCATTCCTTTAGCACCGAAAACATTCACCATTCGACCGCGACCAAGGACGCCTGGGGGATGGCCTGCCTCGATTGCCACATGATCGGCATTAATAACGGGGCCTATACCATTATGGTGCCGTCGCCGGAGCAGTGCGAAAGCTGCCATGCCCAGACCGTCAATAAAGAGACGATTCCGACTTTCCACCATGCCACCGCCACGGCGACCTCGGGTAATTGCTCCGGCTGTCATGCCGGTATCGATGATGTCGCCGGCGGCCTCGACTGCGCCACCTGCCACGGCAGCCAACCCGCCGCTATCGACGGTTCGCCGCTCATGCATCATGGTACCGCCCAGGCGGCGGCGGGCGATTGCGCTCTCTGCCACGTCGGCGTGGATACTCTGGCCCTCGATTGCGCCGTTTGCCATGCGAGCAAGACCAAGGACGGCTCGGGGATCATGCATCACGCCACGGCACCCGCCCTGAACGATCAATGCGGTTCCTGCCATCAGGGGATCGAGGATGTCGCCGGCGGGCTCGATTGCGCTACCTGTCATCAGGGCAAGACACGCGACGGCGGGGCACAAATGCATCACGCCAGCGACCTTTACCAGATCAATAACAGCAATAACTGTTCCGCCTGCCATAGTGGTGCCGAGGCGGCGGTGGCGGAAGGTGCCTGCGTTTCCTGTCACTCTGCCCAAGTGGCGACCAAGGATGGTTCATCCGCGATGCACCATGCCACGGCTCCGGCAGTCAACGACGATTGCGGTTCCTGCCACCAGGGGATCGAAGGGGTTGCCGGCGGCCTGGATTGCGCCACCTGCCATCAGGATAAGGCGCGAGACGGCTCCGCCGCCATGCATCACTTGAACCCGGCCTTTGCCGCTCAATCCTGTGCTACCTGCCACAGCGGCGTGACCTTTGCCGCCATCGACTGCGCCGGATGCCACGAAAACGCCAATGCCGTGGCCATCCCCGAGCGGCACCACACCGCTGCCGAGCGGGACGGACTGGCCTGCAACCAGTGTCATACCGGCGCTTCCGATGCCACGGTGGCCGGCGCCTGTGAAAGCTGTCACGGGGCGCAGCCAATGCAGAACGGCTCGCCGGAAATGCATCACGCCACCGCCCCGGCCGTTAACGATCAGTGCGTGGCCTGTCATCAAGGGATCGCCGAAGCCGGCTTCGATTGTGCCGGCTGCCACGCCGGGCGCGCTAACGACGGCTCGCCGACCATGCACCACGCTTTGCCCGCTTACGGCGAAAACAACTGCGCCCTTTGCCATGCCGGGGCCGTGGCGCTCGACTGCGCCGGCTGTCATGATGCCCTGCCGAGCAAGGACGGTTCGGGGGCCATGCATCACGCCACCGATCTATACGCCCAGAATGTCGGTTACAACTGCGTGGCTTGCCATAGCGGCGCCGAGGAAGCCATCGTCGCCGGCGCCTGTGAAAGCTGTCATACCGCCCAGCCGGTGTTGAACGGCTCGCCGGTCATGCACCATGCCACGGCGGCGGCGGTTAACGATCAGTGCGGTTCCTGTCACCAGGGGATCGACACGGTCGGCGGCGGCCTCGATTGCGCCACCTGTCATGTCGGCAAGGCGCGGGACGGCTCCGCCGCCATGCATCATACGAATCCCGCCTTTGCCGCGCAGACCTGTGACATTTGTCACGGCGGGGTGACCTTCGCGACCATCGATTGCGCCGGTTGCCACGAAAACGCCAACGCCGTGCCGTTGCCCGAGCGTCATCATGCGGCCGCCACGGCGGATGGTCTGCAATGCGGCGCCTGCCATACCGGCATCGCCGCCGCCAGCCTTGATTGCGCGACCTGTCACGCGACCCAGGCGAAGGACGGCCAAGGGGCGATGCATCACGCCACCGCGACCTATCTGGAAAATGACGGCAATAACTGTGTCGCCTGTCATACGACGATCATTGCCGCCAATCTGACCTGTGCCGCCTGTCACGACGGTCTGGCCAAGAACGGCGGCGCGGAAATGCATCATGCGACGAGTCTCGCCGTCGGCGGGGGCTGCCTCGACTGCCATACCGGCGCCGAGTCGGCCGCCATCGAATGCGCCTGGTGCCATTCCGGGCCAGGGGCGCCGGCGGTGGACGAGCGTCATCACTTCGCGGCCGCCCGCGACGGCATCGCCTGCAGTGCCTGTCACGCCGACGTCGATACGGCGGCCCTGGACTGCGCTACCTGCCATACCTCCGGCGATCAGGCCTCGATCGTCGATCAGCACCACATGACCATCCCTTATCAGATGGGCGAGTGTGCTGTTTGCCATGTTGGGGTCAATGTCGCGGGACTGGATTGCTCCAGTTGTCATAACGGGACCATGGCTCTGGCCGGGACGGCGGCGACCCACCATGCCACCGATCTTTACCAGCTCGGGGATTGCTCGTCCTGCCATGTCGGCGCCGAAATCGGCGGCATCGTCTGCGCCGGCTGTCATGCTCCCAATACCAGCCTGCCGGCCAATCATCACGGGCAGCCGCAATTTGCTTCCGGCGATTGTACCTATTGTCACAGCACCATCGCGCTGAACGGCGGCAGCTGCCAGGCCTGCCATACCGCGCCGATTCCCGAGATCCACCATGCCGAACCGCTGGCACAGGTGAGCGGCGACTGTTCCGTCTGCCACGCCACCACCAATGATCCGAGCATCTGCGCCAATTGCCACCAAGACAGCCCGCATCACACCACCACCTGGTCGCAGACCGGTGATTGCGCCCATTGTCACAAGATCCCGGCGTCCGCTACCGATCGCCCGGCCCAAGCCGCCTGCCGCCAATGTCACGGCAGCTATATGCACGACAAGGGCGGTCCGATCCAGCACTACGGCGCCTGCGCGGCCTGTCATGACAACGCGCCCTTCCATCGCAAGCCGGCGCGGGCTCAAGGGTATTCGGTCAAATCCGGCGGCAAGGGCATCTTTAACCTCTTCTGGTCCCAATTCGCCCGCGAGGAGGCTCGTGAGGATGTGAGTCCCAACGGCGAGGATATGGACGATGAAGGCGGGCGCAGGCTGCGGGATCAGAAGATCGACTACAGCCTGACCCAGATCGAACATGCGGGCCAGGTCTACACAGTCCCCTACTTCACCGACGGCCCCGCCACCGCCGGACTGGCGGTCTGTACCTCCTGTCATGGCGACAACTCGGCCAAGGTGAGCTGCGACAATGTCAAATGGCGGGATCACTTGACCCTTAAACGGGTTTCCCTGGCGACTTACCAGTTGGCCGAAGCCACCTATATCGGGAGCCTTTGCCCGGGTTCGTCGCCTACGCTTCCCACCAACCTGGCTTTGAACAAGACGGCCACGGCGTCGAGTAGCGAGAGCAGCACCTACGGCGCGCTCAAAGCGGTTGATGGAAACATTGGTACTTACTGGTATAAGAGATCGTCCAGCCAGCACTGGTTGCGGGTCGATCTCGGTAGCCGCCAGAGCTTCAGCAAGGTAGTCATCAAGTGGGGTACCGAGTACTCGCGCTCTTACAACGTGGAAGTTTCCAGCGACGGCAGTAGTTGGACTCGGGTGAAGTCGGCGACCTCCGCCGACGGCGGGGATGACACGATTACTTTCACCGTTCGGGACGCTCGGTATGTGCGGATCAACTGTAGTTATCCCCGTAACAACGGCTACCAGATCAAAGAACTGGAAGTTTACAAATAACCGGAGGACCGGGCGGCACGACAGGTCGTCGGCTGGACCGGATCCGCCACAAATAAGGAGATTGCCATGAAGAAGTACATGAAGCCCCGCGTCGTCGGAAGCAGCAACGTTCATCCCTGCTGAGCCCCGCTTCCGAGTTGCAAAGATGAAGGCCCTGCCGTGACGGTAGGGCCTTCATCATTTATGAGGTTTTTCGCCGCAAAAAAATCCTTGCGCGTATATGATTATTGGAATCGACGATTTTGTCAGCCACAGCTGAATCCCCTGGTCGTCTGGGGTAAGGATTATTTAATGGCGTACCACGAGATTGATCCGGGTTTTCCAGGTTGGATTGGTTTTTGCATTAAGTTTGGCATTTGTTCGTTGGCATAGGAGGTTCAAACCATGAAAAAAGTTCTAATTGTAGACGACAGCATTGCCGTGGCCCGGCAGCTTGAAAAGATCGTGACCAGTACCGGCGAATTCGAGGTTGCCGGACACGCCAAGAATGGCGCCGAGGCGATCAAGATGAAACAGACGACCAAGCCCGATCTGATCTGCATGGACATGAACATGCCGGTCATGGACGGATTGACCGCCTTGCGTACCCTGATGACCATTGACCCCAATGCCAAGGTGGTCATGGTCACCTCTCTCGGCGGGGTGGGGGACAAGTTCGCCGAGGCCTTGCGCCTGGGAGCGAAAACGGTAATATCGAAGCCATTTGATTCGGAAGGTGTGCTCAAGACCCTGCGGGAACTTTGACGGGGAGCATCGACTCGGGGGTTTGTTTGCCGGGGGTGACAAAATACTTTTTTTGACAAGGGGGCCGTTCATGGCTGTCAAATTTTTTGGTCAGTTTTTGCTGGAAAAACGGGCTGTCGGACAAGAAGATCTGCTCAAGGCGATCGAACTCCAGGAAACCACGAACCTCAAGTTCGGCGCGACCGCTCTGGCCATGGGCCTGATTTCCCTGACGGCCTTCGAGCGTGTCCATGACGCTCAGCGACTGGAGGATCTCAAGTTTGGCGATATGGCGATCAAGCTCGGAATTTTAACCGAGGACCAGGTCAAGCAGGTGCTGATTCGCCAGAAAAACAACCATTTGTATATCGGCGAAGCGCTGGTTCGCATCGGCGCCTTGAGTTCCGACGATCTTAAGCATTACCTTGATGCGTTTAAGGAAGATCAGGCTCCCTATGTCGTCGATCGTATCGTCATTCCCCCTGGGCTTCCCCAGCCACAGGTGTGGGAGATCTGTGCCGACCTGACCTTCAAGATGCTCTTGCGAGTGGCGGGTTTTTCGACGCGCCCCAGCGCAAGTCAAATTACCGACACATTGGATCCAGCTTTTCTTGTGGCGGTCATGCCCTTCAAGGGTACGGTGCAGGGGCGCTATGCTCTGTGCGTCACCGAGGCGACCCGAGTCGCTATCGCCAAAGCGATTCTCAAAGAAGAGTCTGTGGCTGGCGAATCGGAAGAAGTGCTGAACGATACGGTCCTGGAGTTCGTTAACATCGTCTGTGGTAATATTGCCGCCAAGGCCGCCCAAATCGGGATTTCATTCGAAATCGACCCCCCTTACACCCACTTCGCCTCGGCTGGCCCCCTGGCCGCCCAACCAACTGAAAAACTCCTGATCTTTCCTATTCATGTTGCGGATGCGGATCCTATCTGCCTGGCGCTTTTCATCCACGGATGAATTTCGCCATCGGCGCGTTGATGCAAAAACGGCGGAGTGCCCTCACTCCGCCGTTTTTGTCTTTTGAGCCGGGCACGGCGATTTCGCCAATCTGTATACAACCCTTGACTTTCCCCCCGAGTCCACGTTAGAAAAGGGCCATTCGTTCAGTGCCTCAAGTACTTTCCGCACACAAGTCGCAAAGGGGAGAAATCTATGAAGATCAGAATTTTTCTGGGAAGCCTCGTCAGCCTCATGCTGGTAACGGGTGGCGCCTGGGCCGGTCAGGCTAGAAGCAATTGTGGATGCGGGCTGGGTACGCTCTTGTGGGCGGATCGCGCGGACGGTTCGATTCTTTCCCAGACGATGCAGGTAAGTACCAACGGTTTTCTCGGGAGCCAGACCTTCGGCATCACTTCGGGAACCCTGGGCTGTGAACAGCCTCAGAACATCGGCGCGGATGACCAACTTTTCGCCTATGTGCGTGACAACCTCGATGGCCTTGCCCAAGATATGGCCTTCGGCGAGGGTGAGCGCCTTGATACCCTGGCCGAACTCATGGCCGTTCCCGAGGGACAAAGGACCTTCTTCGCCGGCAAGTTGCAGGCATCCTTCGGCGATATTTTCGTCACCGGAACGGAAAGTCCCGAACTTGTCCTGGATCGTATCCGCATGATCGCCGGATAGTTCTTTCCTTGCTCTTCGGCGGCAAACAACCGCATTCAAGGCACAAGGCTCCCTGGTGGGCTTTGTGCCTTGTTCTTTTTCAGCTGGTCCTGACCGCAACGGAAGGGTGGGCCGAATCCGCGGATTTAT
>DIVU01000190.1 GCA_002423365.1 Desulfuromonadaceae bacterium UBA6124
TACTGGAGCGGGAGCAGTTGCTTCCCGAAGAACTCTACCTCTTCCAGAACGGCGCTTTTCACCGGCAATCCCCGTAAAAAAGCCCTCAGCGTGCCCAGAGTTTTTCCTTGACAGAAAAACCGGGCTTCAACTATAGTCCCCATTTCGGCGTTACCCCCAATCCCGATTGTGACCTTTCGCATGCTCGACAATCTTACCGAAAAGTTCGACTCGATCTTCAAGAAGCTGCGCGGCCACGGGCGGCTGACCGAGGAGAATATCAAGGAGGCCCTGCGTGAAGTGCGGCTGGTCCTGCTTGAAGCCGACGTCAACTTCAAGGTGGTCAAAGATTTCGTTGAGGCGGTTCGGGAGCGCGCAGTTGGGCAGGATGTGCTCAAGAGCCTGACCCCGGCGCAGCAGGTCATCAAGGTGGTGCGCGACGAACTCGGCCGCTTGATGGGAGAAGGGGAGGACAACCGCCTCGATCTCGGGGGTCGCCCGCCGGTGGCGGTGATGCTCTGCGGTCTGCAAGGGGCCGGCAAGACCACCACCTGCGGCAAGCTGGCGCTCAAGCTGCGTCGCGATAAGCGCAATCCCCTGCTGGTGCCGGCGGACATCTATCGCCCGGCGGCCATCGATCAGCTCAAGACGGTGGGCCGGCAGCTCGACATTCCAGTTTACGATAGCCGGCCCGACCAGGATCCTGTGGCGATCTGCGAGGCGGCGCGTCGTTTTGCCGAGCTCAACGGTTACGATACCCTGATCCTCGACACCGCTGGACGTTTGCATGTCGATGCGACGCTCATGGGCGAGCTGGTTCGAATCAAGGAGTCCCTTGCGCCCAAGGAGATTCTTCTGGTCGCCGATGCCATGACCGGTCAGGACGCGGTCAACGTCGCTGCCAGTTTCGATGAGCAGCTGAGCCTGACCGGCGTGGTCCTGACCAAGCTCGACGGTGACGCTCGCGGCGGTGCCGCCCTGTCGATCCGCGCGGTGACCGGCAAGCCGATCAAGCTCGTAGGTCTCGGCGAGAAGATGGATGCCCTCGAGGTTTTCCATCCCGACCGCATGGCGCAGCGGATTCTCGGCATGGGCGATGTTCTCTCCCTGATCGAGAAGGCCGAGGCTGCCATCAGTCGGGACGAAGCTGCCGCCATGGAACAGCGGCTGCGCAAGGAGGGCTTCACCCTGGAAACCTTTCGCGACCAGATGCAGTCCATCAAGAAGATGGGTTCGCTGGACTCGATGCTCAAGCTCATCCCCGGTGTCGGCAAGGCCCTTAAACAGGCCCAGGGTTCGCAGCTTCCCGATAAAGAGATGAATAAGATCGAGGCGATCATCAACTCCATGACCCCGGAGGAGCGGCGCAACCATAAGTTGATCAATGGCTCCCGCCGGGTGCGCATCGCCAACGGCAGCGGCACGAAGGTGCAGGATGTGAATCAGCTGCTCAAGCGTTTCACCGAAGCGCAGAAAGTCATGAAGAAAATGCAGCAACTCGGGCCGAAGGGCCTCAAGGGGCTGATGGGACGGGGCGGCGGTCTCCCTTTCTAGTTCAATTTCGCGACCGGAGACGGCGCGATCAAGATATCCATAGATAGACCCACTCAACCAAAAACGGAAAATCCGTTCAGTAGCAGGAGGAAAAAGATGGCGGTTAAGATCAGACTCGCCCGTGGTGGCGCCAAGAAAAAGCCTTTTTATCAAGTCGTGGTTGCCGACGAGCGTTGCCCCCGTGATGGCCGTTTTGTCGAAAACCTCGGCCAGTACGATCCCAAGCAGAATCCGCCGATGGTCAAGCTTGACGAGGAAAAGACCCTGGCTTGGCTGAAGCAGGGGGCGCAACCGACCGAAACTGTGCGCCAGTTGCTGCGCGGCCAAGGGATCTGGGCGAAGTTCAAGGCTCCCGCCGGCGCCTGATTTGTGCCTGTCGCTGCCTCTTTTGTTTAACTGGCTTCGACGGCTGCTTTGTACGCAATGACGGATAAATCCTCCGAGTGGTTTGCGGTTGGTGCGATCGTCGCGGTGCATGGGTTGCGCGGCGACGTCAAAGTGCGGCCCTTGACTGCCGACTCCGACGCCCTGGTTTCCGCGACCCGACTTCTGCTCGTGGACCGGAAAGGGCACCAGTTGCCGGTTGTTCCTCTGCGCGTCGTTGCACATAAGGGGAACCACCTCTTGCGACTGCGCGGCATGGAGCACATCGACGCGGTCGAAGGTCTGGTCGGTCGGGAAGTGCGCATGCTTTACGAAGACCTGCCAGAATTAGCTGATGACGAGCATTACTGGCATCAGCTGCAGGGGCTTCGGGTCGTTGATCGCCAGCGAGGGGAGCTGGGGCAACTGGATGATCTGCTTGCCACCGGCGCCCATGACCTTTATGTGGTGAACGGTCGCTTTGGCGAGGTGCTGATCCCGGCGGTTGGTCGATTTGTGCTCGATATCGATCTGGACGCAGGCGTCATGAGCGTTGACCTGCCGGAAGGTCTGGTGGCCGAAGTCGATGATCTTTGATGTCCTGACGCTCTTCCCCGAGATGTTCGTCTCGCCTTTCGCCGAAAGTGTTCTCGGTAAGGCCATCGATAAGGGGCTGATTGCCCTGCACGCCCATAACCTGCGGGACTGGGCCGAGGGACGACATATGGTGGTGGACGACACCCCCTATGGCGGCGGCGACGGCATGGTGATGAAGCCGGAACCGGTCTGCCGCGCCTTGGATGCATTGCGTCAGCGCGCGCCGGGCTCTCGGGTGTTGCTCATGTCCCCCCAGGGCCGGCCTTTTTGTCAGGCCGAAGCCCAAATGTTGGCGCGGGATCCGGGGTTGATTCTGGTTTGCGGGCGCTACGAAGGTTTCGATGAGCGCATCCGTTCCCGGGTCGATGCAGAATATTCCCTGGGGGATTTCGTCCTCACCGGGGGAGAACTGGCGGCGATGGTCATGGTCGACGCCATTGCCCGACTTCTGCCGGGGGTGCTGGGGAGCAGCGGGAGCGCCGAAAGCGACTCCTTTTCTGACGGTCTGCTCGAATATCCCCATTACACCCGGCCGGTGGAGTTCGAGGGAGAGCGGGTTCCGGAGGTGCTTCTTTCTGGGAACCATGGCGAGATTGCTCGCTGGCGTCGCCGGCAGCAGTTGCGCCGGACCCTGGAGCGGCGTCCGGAACTGCTGGCAAAGGCTCCACTGAGCGAGGGCGATCAGGCCTATCTCGCGAGTCTGCGTGACGAGTCTCGCGAGCGCACACCGTGAGCGGCCAGCCGCTGGCGGTCGCCTTGGTCCATGCGCCGGTACTCGATCGGCGGGGGGATCGGGTGGTTTCCGCCGTGACCAACCTCGATCTTCATGATATTGCCCGCAGCGCCCGGACCTACGGCGCGCGGCGCTTTTATGTGGTGACCCCGGCGCGGGAGCAGGTGGCCTTGGTCGAGCGGATAGCGCGGCACTGGTGTCAAGGACACGGCGCCGCCTATCATGCGGACCGAGCCGAGGCGCTACGACTGATTGAAACGGTCCCCAGTCTGGAGGCGGCCGTCACCGTCTGGGAAGAAGAACTCGGTCGGCCGGTGCGTACGATTCTGACCGGCGCCGCGCGCGGTGACGGGATCAGCTTCGCGGCTTGCCGACAATTGCGTGTCGAACATCCTCTGCTGCTGGTCTTTGGTACCGGCTGGGGGCTTGCCCCCGAGGTCTTCGAGCGGGGCTGGACGGTGCTGGAGCCGGTGCGCGGCGTCGCCGATTACAACCATCTCTCGGTGCGGGCGGCGGCGGCGATCATTCTCGACCGGTTGCATTCCCCTGAGACCGAGAACGAAAAATAACGATTATCAATTCTGTTGTCCGCTTACACGAAAAACGACTAACGAATCCTGGAAAAGGATCTCTATAGAGGAGGAATTCATGAATATCATTGATCGTCTGGAGATGGAACAGATCCGCAAGAACATTCCCCAGTTCAAGGCCGGGGATACCCTGCGGGTTCACGTCAAGATCGTCGAAGGGGATAAACAACGCATCCAGGTTTACCAGGGTGTCTGTATCAAACGAGTCAACCGTGGCGCCGGTTCAACCTTCACCGTGCGCAAGATTTCCAACGGCGTCGGCGTGGAGCGGATTTTCTCCCTGCACTCCCCGGCGGTGGAAAAGATCGAAAACATCATGGTCGGCCGCGTGCGCCGGGCCAAGCTTTACTACCTGCGCAACCTGCACGGCAAGGCCGCTCGCATCAAGGAAAAGCGTCTCGCCTAAGCGTTTCGCCTAGCAACGAAAAAGCCCCGGCGATAAACCGGGGCTTTTTCGTTGTCAACGAGGGAATTGTCGCGGCGCTATGGCTTAGTGATGAACAGCCGGGGCGACGGCGGCGGTTTCCGGGGTGGACAGGATGCCTACGATCAGGATGGCGAGGACGATATAGACGCCGACCGTTGCCCAACCTCCCAGCCGGAAAACACCCATGAACTCCTTCCAGTCAACGAAAAATCCCAGATAGGCAACGACAGCCACCAGTGCGAAGAAAATACCCATGAACTCTCTCCTCTCATTAAAGATATGTTAAACACCAGCGCAATTGTATACCAAGGGCGCCGTGAAATCCAGCCGGAATTTTTCTTCTTGGGGGCCTGATGAGCCTGGAGCTTTTCCCTAGCGCCGAACTTTCTTCGGGGTTCTTCGAGGAACGTGCCCGTGCCCAGGGTTACGACGCTATCGCCGGGATCGACGAGGCCGGTCGCGGGCCTTTGGCCGGGCCGGTGGTGGCGGCGGCGGTGATTCTTCCGAGGGTCTACGATCTGCCGGGGTTGAACGATTCCAAGAAACTTTCGGCTGCTCGCCGTGATCGTCTGTTCCCCCTTATTCGTACCCAAGCCCGCGCCATCGGCGTCGGCATCGTTTCGGCCGAGGAAATCGACCGGATCAACATTCTCCAAGCCACTCTACGCGCTATGTCCCTGGCGGTACGGCGGCTCAAAGTCCAGGCCGACTACCTGCTGGTGGACGGCATCACCCCCGTCCCTCTGCCGGTGCCGCAACAGACTCTTAAGCAGGGGGATAGCCGCTGCGCCGCCATCGCCGCCGCGTCGATCGTCGCCAAGGTGGTGCGCGACCGCATCATGATCGCCTGCGACGAGCGCTATCCCGGTTACGGCCTGGCTCGGCACAAGGGCTACGGCAGCGCCGTGCACCTGGCCGCCATCGCCAACCTCGGACCGACCCCGCTGCATCGTAAAAGTTTCGCCGGGGTCCGTGAGCACTTGGAGCGTCTATGACCGAGGCTCGACAAAGCCTGGGTCGCTGGGGGGAGGAGCAGGCCGCCCGTTATCTGGAACGGCATGGGCTGCGAATTTTGCAACGCAACCTACGCACCCCGGTCGGGGAGATCGATATTCTCGCCCGGGACGGGAAAACCCTGGTTTTCGTCGAGGTCAAAACCCGCCGGAGCCTGGCCTTCGGCAGTCCCCAGGAGGCGGTGGGGCCGACCAAGCAACGGCAGATCCTGCGTGCCGCTCAGTGGCATTTGTCCGGGGCCGCGCCGCGCACGACCGTCCGTTTCGATGTGGTGGCGATACTGGCCGGTCCCGGCGAACCGGTCATCGAGCATATCGTCAATGCCTTCGGGCTGGACTGACCGACGTCGCGTCCCTTGCGGCGAGTGGCGATTCTTTGTTAAGCTGCGCTGACGAAACGCCGACCCCCGGCGTTTGCCTGGGCAGAGGTGACGAAAGAGGTGCAGCGATGATGAAATCCTTGTCCGAATGGGGCTATTGCCGTCTCGGGGTTGCCGTTCCGGAATTACGGGTGGCCGATGTCGCCTTCAATCTGGAGCAGTTGCGCCGGGTTGTCGATCAGGCCGAGGCGGCCGATTGTTCCCTGCTGCTCTGCCCGGAACTGGCGCTCACCGGCTACAGCTGCGGCGATCTTTTCTTCCAACCCCTGCTCATCGAACAGACCCGTTGCGCCGTCGCCGAACTGGCGGCCGACACCCGGGGGCGTGGCCTGACCCTGGTGGTGGGCGCGCCGATCCGTCAGGATGACCGGCTTTACAACTGCGCGGTCGTTCTCGGTCAGGGGCGCATCCTCGGCATCGTGCCGAAAATCCATCTTCCCAACAGCCACGAATTTTACGAACAACGCTGGTTCGCTTCGGCTAGGGAGAGCCGTTGCGATCATCTCGACTGGAACGGCGAGGCGGTCCCCTTCGGCGCCGATCTGCTTTTTCGCGCCGTCAATCGTCCCGAATGCCTGATCGGTATCGAGCTGTGTGAGGATCTGTGGGTTGCCGACCCGCCGAGCGGAGCCATGGCGGTTCAGGGTGCGACGGTGCTACTCAACCCCTCCGCCAGTCCGGAAACTCTCGGCAAAGAAGCCTATCGCCGGGAGTTGGTGCGTGGCCAGTCGGCGCGCTGTCTGGCCGCCTACGCCTACGCCTCGGCCGGGCCTGGCGAGTCGAGTACCGATCTGGTCTTTTCCGGGCATTCGCTCATCGCCGAAAATGGTGTGCTGCTGGCGGAAACCGAGCGTTTTCGTTTCGATTCACAACTGGTTCTGGCCGATGTGGATCTGGCGCGCCTGCGAACCGAACGGGCTCGCTCCAGCAGTTTCGCCATGGGCGCGATCGGCCCTCGCTACCGGGAAATCCCCTTTCACCTGGCCGCGCTTGCGGCCGGCACCCCCTACCGCCCTCTTGACGCAACCCCTTTTGTCCCCGCCGACGATGCCGAGCGCGCCGCCCGCTGCCGGGAGATCTTCGCCCTGCAGGCCACGGCCCTGGCCAAACGCCTGCGTCACACCGGGGTTTCTCGGGTGGTCCTCGGCATCTCCGGCGGCCTCGATTCGACTCTGGCGCTGCTGGTGGCGGTCAAGGCCTTCGACCGTCTCGGGCTCGACCGCGAAGGAATCGTCACCCTGACCATGCCCGGTTTCGGCACCACCGCCCGCACCCGGGGGAATGCCGAACGGCTGGCCGAACTCCTCGGGGTCGGGCTGCGGGTGATCCCCATCGATGGCGCGGTGCGCGGCCATTTCGCCGACATCGGTCACCCCGAGACGCTGCACGACATCACCTATGAAAATGCCCAGGCGCGGGAACGCACCCAGATTCTCATGGATGTGGCCAACCAGATCGGTGGGCTGGTGCTCGGCACCGGCGACCTGTCCGAACTGGCTCTCGGCTGGTGCACCTACAACGCCGATCACATGTCGATGTACGGGGTCAACGCCGGGGTGCCGAAGACCCTGGTGCGCTACCTTGTCGCCTGGTGCGCCGAGTGTGAATTCGGCGACGAGGCCGCGGCCATCCTCAAGGATATTTGCGCCACCCCTGTTTCGCCCGAGCTGCTGCCCCCCACCGCCGAGGGGGAGATCGCCCAGAAGACCGAGGACCAGCTTGGCCCCTACGTTCTGCACGACTTCTTTCTCTACCATCTGGTCCGCCGGCACGATCCCCCCGCCAAGATTTTCTTCCTGGCCTGCCAGGCCTTTGCCGGAGAGTTCTCATCCGCGATCATCCTGCGCTGGCTGCGGGTCTTCTACCGTCGCTTCTTTTCCCAGCAGTTCAAGCGCTCCTGTCTCCCCGACGGGCCGAAGATCGGCAGTGTCGCCCTCTCTCCCCGGGGGGATTGGCGTATGCCGAGCGACGCCTCTGTCGAACTCTGGCTGCGAGAGCTGGACGGCCTGGACGGGGAGGGCTGAGCGATGTCGCCCGGCACCCTCTACCTGGTGGCCACCCCTATCGGCAATCTGGAGGACATCAGTCTGCGCGCCCTGCGGATTCTCAAAGAGGTCGATCTGGTCGCCGCCGAGGATACCCGGCACAGTCGCAAGCTCTTCAACCACTACGGCATCACCACGCCGCTGACCTCCTGTTTTGAGCACAACGAGGCGCGTAAGGGGGAGCGGATCGTCGAGCTTTTGCGTCAGGGGCGGTCGGTGGCGCTGATTTCCGACGCCGGCACCCCGGCCATCTCCGATCCCGGTTATCTGCTGGTCTGCCGTTGCCGGGATGAGGGGTTGCCGGTGACCGTCGTCCCCGGTCCGTCGGCGGTGATCACCGCCCTGGCCCTTTCCGGACTGCCGACGGCGCGCTTCGCCTTCGAGGGTTTTCTGCCCGCCAAAAGCTCCTCCCGGCGGGCGCTTCTCGCCGCCGCGCGCGGGGAGACGGAACGCACCCTGGTCTATTACGAGGCGCCCCATCGCCTGTTGGCGGCCCTGGCCGATCTGCGGGAGGAACTGGGCAGGGAGCGCCGGGTGGCGGTCGCCCGGGAGCTGACCAAGCTGCACGAAGAGCTTTTTCGCGGAACCGTTGAAGAGGCGCTGGAGCATTTCGGCGCTGGGCGGGTGCGGGGGGAGATCGTCCTGCTGGTCGCCCCGGCGGAGGCGGAGCCCGAAAGGGAAAGTCTGGAAGAGGCCCTGGGGCGCTGGCATGCCGCCCCCGAGTGTTCCCGCAAGGAGATGGTCAAGATCCTGGCGAAGCGTTTCGGCCTGCCGGGGAGCGAGGTCTACCGCCGCAGTCTCGGGTTGGAAGGGGATGCCGGAGATGAACAATCCGACGATTCTGATCATTGACGACCATCGGCCGGTGGGGATGTTGCTGGAGAACGTCCTGCGTCTGCACGGTTACGGGGTTCTTTATGCGGAGACCGGGGAAGAGGGGTTGGCGCTGGCCCGCCGGGAAGCCCCGGCGCTGATTCTGCTCGATATCATGATGCCGGAAATGGACGGCTTTCGCGTCTGTGAGGCGCTCAAGGCGGATGATGGGACCAAGGGAATCCCGGTGGTTTTTATTTCGGCGCGGGGCGAGGCGCCGGCCGTCGAGCGCGGCAAGGCTCTCGGTGCCGCAGGTTTTATCCGTAAACCCTTCAAAAGCCAGCAGATTGTCGAGGTTCTGGACGGATTACTGCAGGTCCCGGGCAATTCTCAATAGCGGATTTCGAAGCTGTCGAATTCATTCTGAAACTCTTCCCAGTCGATGAGCAGTTCCGCCACCGCACCGCCGGGTGGCCCCTGTCGACATCCCTCCAAGGTGCGGCGAATCGCTGATTCCCGCCCCTCGAAGATGGCCTCCACATCCCCATTCCCGAGATTGTGTACCCAGCCGGTCAGTTCGTTGTCTTTGGCTTGCAGGGTCGTGAAATGGCGAAAGCCCACCCCCTGTACCCTCCCTTTGAAACGCACGCTGGCGCGAACCTTTCTCATTTCTTCTCTCCCGTTTCCGTCATGCGCAGGAATTCTTCCTCGTCGAGAATGCGAATCCCCAACTGTCGGGCTTTTTCCAACTTGCCGCCGGCGCCGGGACCGGCGACGATGAAGTCGGTTTTTTTGCTCACCGAGCCGCTTGCTCGTCCCCCCAAGCGCTCCACCAGTGTCTCCGCCTCCTTGCGGCTCAGGCTGGCAAGGTTGCCGGTGATGACCAGGGTCTTGCCGCGCAGGGGCCCGTCGCTTTGCACCACCGCTTCATCCGTTGGGCGCAGGCCGAGTTCCTCCAATTCACGCAAGAGCAGCAGATTGGCCGGATTGGCGAAATAGTCCCGTAACGATTCGGCTACCTTGTCGCCGATTTCATGGATTTCGGTCAGTTGCCCAGGTTCGGCAGCGGCCAGGGTGTCGAGCCCGGTAAAGCGCTTGGCCAGCAGTCGGGCGGTGTGGCTGCCGACGTGACGGATGCCGAGGCCGAAAAGGAGGCGGGAGAGGGGGCGGATCTTGCTGGCGGCGATGGCCTGCAGGAGCTTGTCCGCCAGGACCTCGCCCATGCGCTCCATCTGGAAGAGATCGTCCCGGGTCAGGCGGTAGAGGTCCGCGACGGTCTGAAGCTTGCCCAGGTCGATGAGCTGCAGCAGCTGCTTCTCCCCCAGCCCATCGATATCCATGGCGTCGCGGGAGACGAAGTGCTTGAGACGTTCCAGCGCCTGGGCCGGGCAGTGAGGATTGCCGCAGCGCGGCACGACCTCGCCGGGCTTGCGCGTTACCGGGCCGTCGCACTCGGGACAGGTCTCCGGAAGGGGGATCGGGATTTCCCCGCCGGTGCGTTTTTCCGTGAGCACCTTGACCACGTCGGGGATCACATCCCCGGCCCGTTCCACCAGCACATGATCGCCGACGCGGATGTCGAGGCGGGTGATTTCATCCCAGTTGTGCAGGCTGGCGCGGCTGACGGTAACGCCGCTGACGCTGACCGGGCGCAGTTGCGCCACGGGAGTGACGGCACCGGTGCGGCCCACCTGCAGGACGACTTTTTCCAGAATTGTTTCGGCCTGGCGGGGGGGGAACTTGTAGGCCACCGCCCAGCGCGGCGAGCGGCTGAGCTCTCCCAGTTCCCGCTGCAGCTCCAGTTCGTCGACCTTGACCACCATGCCGTCGATTTCAAAGGGGAGCGCATCGCGGCCTTCGAGCAGCTGTCGGAAGCGGGCGACAACATCTTCCGCGCCCCGGGCGCGGCCCGTCCCTTCGAGGTTGACGGGCAGGCCCAGGCGCCGCAACTCGGCCAGGGCCTCCTGTTGGGTGGCGGGCAGGGGGCCCTCCCAGCGACCGAAGCCGTAACAGAAGATGCGCAAGGGGCGGCGCGCGGTGATCGCCGCGTTCAGTTGGCGCAAGCTGCCAGCGGCGGCGTTGCGGGGATTGGCGAAGGTGCGTTCCCCCGCTTCCTCCTGCTCGCGGTTGAGCTGTTGAAAAGCGGCCAGTTCGATATAGACTTCGCCGCGCACATCGAGCAGTCCCGGGAAGGGCGGATTCAGCCGTCGGGGGACGCTCGCCAGGGTGCGCAGATTCTCGGTGATGTCCTCACCGGTCTGCCCATCCCCCCGGGTGCTTGCCTGGACCAGTTCTCCCTCTGCGTAGGTCAACTCCACCGCTACCCCGTCCAGCTTCATTTCGCACAGATAGTCGATGTCGCTTCCTCGGGCGAGGAAGGTCTTGCGCAGACTGGCGTCGAATTCCATGAATTCCCCTTCGCTCTTGACGTTGCGCAGGGAAAGCATGGGCAGGGCATGGGGAATCGGCGCGAACTTTTCCGAAGGCGGGGCGCCGACTTGTCGGGAGGGGGAGTCGGTGTCGGCCAGTTGCGGATATTGCGCTTCGAGTTCGAGCAGTTCGCGAAAGAGCTCGTCGTACTCGGCGTCGGAAATCTTCGGCGCATCCAGCACATAATAGTTGTGGCTGTGACGGCGCAGGGCTTCGCGCAGCTCGGTGTGGCGGTGCCTGGCGGCGGGGCTTGTTTCGGACACGGGGTTCTCCTCGGCGGTGCGCGGGTTTGGCCAGGGTCTTATAACATGCCCGACCGATGCCGGCAAGCAGCGGGGGGGCGGGAATACATTGAATTGTCCTCATGCATCGGGTAAACTCTCCGTCAATTTACAAGGAGGAATTCCAAGGGTGGAAGAAGACTCGTTACGACTGTTCATACTGGGGGTGCTGTTTCTGTTGTCGGGCTTTTTTTCCGGTTCGGAAACGGCGTTGATGTCCCTCGACCGGCTACGGATCAAATATCTGGTGCAGAAGAACCGACGGGGAGCCCGTCGTCTCGAATCCCTGCTCGAACAGCCCGACCGGTTGCTCAGCGCCATTCTCATCGGCAATAATCTTGTCAATATCGCCATCTCGGTCCTGGCCACCGGGCTCTTCGTGCATTATTACGGCGAGCGCGGCGAGCTCTACACGATTCTCTTTATCACGCCCTTTCTGCTCATTTTTTCCGAAATCAGCCCCAAATCCTACGCCGCGCAGAATCCGGAGCGGCTCTCCTTCCTGGTGTTGCGCCCGATCCTGCTGGTTGTCTGGCTGTTGACGCCGGTGATCTGGGTGATTACCGTCCTGACCCGCTTCCTTTCCCGCCTCTTCCCCGGCGAAGCGGCGAACCGACCGATCATTTCCGAGGATGAAATTCGCGCTCTAATCAATGTTGGTGAACAGACCGGAGTGGTCGCCACCACCCAGAGGCGTATGCTGCACGGAGTTTTCGAGCTCTCCCAGACCCGGGTGCGGGACGTGATGATTCCCCGCACCGAGGTGGTCGGCATCGATATCGGCTCGTCCCTGGAGCAGGCGATGACCCTCATCCGGGAGTCGCGGCACTCGCGCTTCCCGGTCTATCAGGGGGGGATGGACAGTGTTGTCGGCATCATTCATTCCAAGGATGTTCTGTTGGTTATGCAGCATACGGAAGATTTCGCCCTCGAACGAATCATGCGGCCCCCGTATTTTGTGCCCGACTCGAAACGGATCGAGACGTTGCTTCAGTCTTTCCGCCGCCGGCATGCCCATTTGGCGGTGGTGGTCGATGAGTATGGCGGAGTCGAAGGGATCGTGACCCTGGAGGATATCGTCGAGGAGATCGTCGGTGAAATTCAGGATGAGTACGATGACGACGACGTCTTGCTGCGGGAGCTGGAGCCGGGCCGCTACCTGATCGACGGCAGCACTTCGCTACGAGCCATCAATCGCCGCTTCGGCCTCGATTTTTCCGAGGAACATGTCAATACCCTGGCAGGATTCATGCTACGTCTGCTCGGCACCATTCCCCAGGAAGGGGATCGCTGCCAGGCGAACGGCGCGGAACTGACGGTGCGCAAGGTCGTCGACCGACGGGTTGAGGAAATCGAAATGCGTCTTCCCCCCCCGGCCTCCCCCGACTGAGCCTGCCGACGAGAGGCCTCGGGCGCTATCCCCCCGATTCGACAAAATTCTTTTTAATCTGCCTTTTAAGGCCCGCGACGCGGGCCTTTTTTTGTTTTCCCAGGACGCCTAAACCATTGGAAAACTGTAAAAATCCCTTGACATGGCCAGGGGGCGCCGCTATAGTTCCCAAAAAGTGGGGAATGGTGACATGTTGGGCCAAAAGGGGCCGCCAATGATCTTCCAGGGTGAATTCAACAACTCCATCGACCCCAAGGGGCGCGCCAGTATTCCCGCCAAATTTCGGGAAGTGCTGGTCGATGCCTATGGCGATGAGGTGGTGGTGGTGACCAAGAATGTCGAAGGCGGGCTGTCGGCCTATCCCCTTTCAAGTTGGGGCAAGATCGTCGAGCGGGTTCAGCAGAGTCCGCCCGGCCCCGAGAAGAATGCGGTCATCCGCCTGATCGTCGCCCCGGCGACGGAGTGTGCCTTCGATAAGCAGGGGCGGGTGTTGATTCCCCCCGCGCTGCGCGCCCACGCCGGTCTGGAAAAGGAGATCGTGGTGGTGGGCATGTTCGACAAGATTGATCTCTACAGCCAGATCAAGTACGCCGAAGTGACCCGTCATTCCGAGGCGCTGCTGCAGGCCAGCCCCGACTTCGTTTCCGGCGTGGGGCTGTAAGTTCGTGGATGAGATCCTTTTTGAGCACCGCTCGGTGCTGGTTGCGGAAGTCCTCCACTGGCTGGCGCCGCGACCTGGCGGCATCTACCTCGATGGAACCCTGGGCGGGGGCGGGCATGCCCGTCTGGTCCTTGAGGCTTCGGCCCCCGATGGCCGCCTGATCGGCTTGGATCGCGATCCCGCCGCCCTGTGCAAGGCCGGAGCGGTCCTCGCCCCCTTCGGGGAACGCGCCCTGTTGCGCCACGCCAACTTTTCCGAGGCGACGGAGGTGCTGGCCGAATTGGGGGTTGACGGGGTGGACGGCATGCTCCTTGATCTCGGCGTCTCTTCCCATCAGTTGGACAGCCTCGAGCGCGGCTTCTCCTTTCGCGGCGACGCGCCCCTGGATATGCGCATGGACCCGACTAGCGGCCTTTCCGCAGCCGATGTTCTGGAACGGGCGGACGCCGACGAACTGGCACGGATCTTCCGGGAGTTCGGCGAGGAGCGTTGGGCTGGACGCATCGCCCGACGCATCGTCCGAGTTCGCCAGGAACGACCGTTGCGCACCACGCTGGAGTTGGCCGAGTTGATTCGGGATACGGTTCCCGGCGGCCATGTGCCGGGGCGCATCCATCCGGCGACCCGGGTTTTCCAGGCGTTACGCATCCATGTCAACCGGGAGTTGGAACATGTTTCCGACGGGGTCACTGCCGGTATCGGCCTGCTCAAGCCGGGCGGCCGGCTGGTGGTGATCAGTTTTCACTCCCTGGAAGACCGGATCGTCAAGCGTACTTTTCAGAATGAAGCCAAAACCTGTATTTGTCCCCCGGGGTTGCCGGTATGCGCCTGTCATGTTCGCCCCCGGATCGAACTGCTTACCCGTAAGGCGGTGCGGGCATCGATTGAAGAAGTGGAGGAAAACCCGCGGGCACGCAGCGCGGTATTGCGGGCGGTACGACGCCTGCCCATGGATTGAAGTGTTCTCAAGGAGGTTGTTGTGTCCGAAGCTACGGTAAGGTCGCTTCCCAAGGTCAATGGATTTCATCTGGCGCGACCCGCATTGCTGCCGCTGTTTATCTATTTGGCGGTGCTGCTCGCGGTTTCTCTCTTCTTCGTCTGGTCGCGCATCACCGTCGTCAATCTCGAATACGATATCTCCCGTCTCGGTGTCGAGCTGCGCGAAGTCGAGCAGGAGCAGAAACGTCTGCGCCTCGAATCGGCCCATCTGCGGAATCCCGTCCGGATCGAGCGACTGGCCGGCAACGAACTCGGGCTGCGTATGCCGAGTCTTGAACAGATCATACTCGTCGACTGATGGACAAGCTGGAGAAGTGGGTTCGCATCCGTATCCGGCTGGTCGGTTTCTGCTTCCTGATCGTCTTCAGCTTCATCGTGGTCCGGGCTTTTCAACTTCAGGTCCTGGGGCAGGAGGAATGGCGCAAGCGGGCGGACCGTCAGCATCAGAAAACCGTACCCCTGACCCCCAAACGGGGGACGATCTACGACCAGGGGGGGGAAGAACTGGCCCTGAGCATCGAAGTCGAATCCATCTACCTGGAACCCACTAAAATCACCGAACCGGAAAAGGCCGTCGCGGTCCTTTCCAAGACCCTGTCCCTGCCCAAATCGCGTGTGCGGGACAAGGTTCTTTCGAAGAAGAACTTTCTCTGGGTGAAGAGGCAGGTGTCCCAGGCAGAGGCGGACGAGGTTCGCGCCGCCAAGCTGGCCGGGGTTGGTTCCACCAAGGAGCATCAGCGGTTTTACCCCAATTCCGAACTCGGGGCGCATGTGCTGGGCTTCACCGGCATCGACCCCAAGGGGCTGGAAGGGCTGGAGCTGAAATACGACGGCGAAGTGCTGGGCGATGGCGGTTATCTGGTGGTCGAGCGGGACGCTCTCGGACGTGGACTCGGCAGCGGCAATCTTGTGGTGGAAGGGAACAAGCGAGGTGCGAATCTCTACCTGACCCTGGACAAGCATGTGCAGTACATCGCCGAAAAAGAGCTGGCCGCGGGCGTAGCCAAGGCCGGTGCCAAAGGGGGAAGCGCGGTGGTTATGGACCCGCGGACCGGCAGGATCCTCGCCATGGCCAACTCTCCCCTTTACAACCCCAACGCCATCAACAACTACCGTCCCAGCCATTGGCGCAACCGGGCGGTCTGCGATACCTACGAGCCGGGTTCGACCCTCAAGGTTTTTCTCATGGCGGCGGCGCTCAATGAGAAGTTGGTGACCCCCAACCAGATCATCGACTGCGAAAAGGGCTCCTACCGGGTCGGTGGAAGGACGATTCACGATCATCACCCCTACGGCCGGATTACCGCGTCGGAGGTGATCAAGGTCAGTTCCAACATCGGTTCGGCGAAAATCGGCAAAGCCCTGGAACGTGACCGACTTTACCGTTATCTCACCGATTTCGGCTTCGGCAGCCCCACCGGGATCGATCTGCCGGGGGAGGCTTCGGGCTTGCTGAGACCGCCCAATGCCTGGTTCGAGGTCGATCTCGCAGCCATCGCCTTCGGCCAGGGGATGACGACGACCCCCATCCAGTTGGCCAGGGCGACCGCGGCCATCGCCAACGACGGAAAACTGATCGATATGCCGATCGTGGAACGGATCATCAACGATCGCGGGGATGTTATCGAAGAGCGTAAGCCGGAAGTGGTACGGCAGGTGGTGTCCGCCGAGGTGGCTCGCCAGGTACGGGAAATGATGGCGTTGGTTGTCGGCCAGGGGGGAACCGGCACCCTGGCTGCGGTTCCGGGTTTCAAGGTGGCGGGCAAGACCGGTACGGCACAGAAGGTTGATCCGGTGACCGGCGGCTATTCGGTGGACAAGCGGGTGGCCTCCTTTATCGGCATGGTCCCCGCCGAGGCACCGCAGCTGGTGGTGGTGGTGGAAATCGACGAGCCCTCGAAACAGGTCTACGGTGGGCTGGTGGCGGCGCCGGTTTTTTCCGAAATCGCCACCCAGAGCTTGCGTCAATTGAAGATTTCTCCGACCGAGGCATCACCTGCCATGCCTCTGCCTCTGCCCCCTGCCGAGGAGGCCCTGGCCCAGCCGGTGCAGGCGATGCTTGAGACTCCGGCCGAGGGAGAGCCGCAGATGCCTAATTTTGCCGGCATGAGTTATCGACAGGTCCTGCAGACCATGGCGGATAAGGGATTGAATATCAAGTTACGCGGATCGGGCCGGGTTATCGAACAGTTCCCCCCCCCGGGCGGAGCGATTCGCTATTCCAAGGAAATATGGGTCNNTGGGTCCGGCTGGCGCCGCCGACCTGAGGAGGTCGAGACCTTTGATTGTCCACCGAGGAGCACTCTTTTCATGATGAAGCTCGCAACGCTGATCGAGGCCTTGCCGGATGCACACCTGACCGGCGATCCAGGCCAGAATGTCACCGGGCTCTATTACGACTCGCGGCAAGTCGAGGCGGATGGGGCCTTTTTCGCGCTGCGGGGGGCTACGGTCGACGGCCATGAGTTCATTGATGCGGCGCTGGTGCGGGGCGCGCGGACGATTTTACTGGAGCGACCGCGTAATCTTCCGCCAGGAGTGAGCGTCGTGCGGGTCGACAATGCCCGCCGGGCGATGGCCCAGGTCGCCGAGCGCTTTTTCGGCATGCCGACCGCTGACATCCCCGTCGTCGGCGTGACCGGAACCAACGGCAAGACGACCATCACCTATCTGATTGAGGCCATGTTGAAAGCGGCCGGGCGTCGTCCGGCGGTGCTGGGAACGATCAACTACCGCTTTGGCGAGCAACAGCTGCCCTCTTTGCATACCACGCCTGAATCGGTCGATCTCGCCCGGACCCTGGCCGGCTTTCGCGAGGCGGGCGCCGATGCCCTGGTCATGGAGGTTTCCTCCCACGCCCTCGATCAGTACCGGGTGGATGGCGTGCGCTTCGATGTGGGCATCTTCACGAACCTCACTCCGGAACATCTCGACTATCACGGCACAATGGAAGCCTACTTCGCGAGTAAATCCCGATTTTTCAGCGACTTACTGCACGACGGCCGGGGGGGCGCGGTTAATCTGGACGATCCCTACGGACAACAACTGGCCAAGCGTTTCCCCTCCGTCCTCACCTGCGGCCGTCATTCCGAGGCGGCGGTGCGGCCGCTGGCGGCGCGTCTTTCCCTCGACGGGATCGAAGCGAAGCTAACGACGCCCATCGGCGAACTGTCGGTCCGCTCCCATCTGGTCGGCGAATTCAATTTGCAGAATCTGCTCTGCGCGGTGGCGGGTGGAATCGCCCTGGATCTGCCGGCGGAGGCCATCGTTCGCGGCCTGGCTGAAGCTCCGGCGGTACCCGGACGCCTGGAACGCATCGCCAATCGCCGCGGTGCCCTGATTCTCGTCGACTACGCCCACACCGGCGACGCCCTGGAAAAAGTGCTGGAAACCCTCAACGGCTTGGGCCCGGCCCGGGTTCTCACCGTCTTCGGTTGCGGCGGCGACCGCGACCCGCGTAAGCGGCCGGTGATGGGGGAGGTGGCGGCGCGCCTTTCCGATCTGGCGATCATCACCTCGGACAACCCCCGCACCGAAGATCCTCTGGCGATCATCGACGCCGTTCGTGTCGGGGCGTTGCGTGTTCATCCTCGTGAATGGACGCAAGGGGAGGCGCGAGTCTTTGTGGGGCGGGGTTTTGTGACGATCCCTGACCGCGCCGCAGCCATCGCTTTCGCGGTGGGACTGCTCGGCGAGCGGGATCTGTTGCTGGTCGCCGGCAAAGGGCATGAAGATTACCAGATTCTCGGTACCCGCCGCATCCATTTCGACGACCGCGAACAACTGCGAAACGCTCTGGATCGGGCAGAAGGGGGCGCGGCATGAATCTCGACGTCAAGACCATCGCCGGTATTACCGGCGGACGCCTGACCCCGGCCGGGGCGGATGTGACCGTCACCGGTATTTCCACCGACAGCCGCACGCTCAAGCCGGGGGAACTCTTTATCCCTCTGCGCGGCCCCAACTATGATGGCCATGACTTTCTACTCCGCGCCCTGCGCAACGGCGCGGCCGCTTGTCTAAGCGAGGAGGTGGTCGGCGCCTTCCCTGTCCCCCTGATTCAGGTGGAAGATACCCTCAAGTCCCTGGGCGATCTCGCCGCCGCCCGGCGTCGGGAGTTTTCCGGGCCGGTGGTCGGGCTCACGGGTTCGACCGGCAAAACCTCGACCAAGGAGATGCTGGCGCGGATCCTCGGCCTGACCGGACCGGGGCTCAAGACCGAAGGCAACTTCAACAACCTGATCGGTTTGCCCCTGACGCTGCTGCGCCTCACCGCCGAACATCGCTGGGTGGTGCTGGAGATGGGGATGAGCGCGCGCGGTGAAATCGCCCGGCTCACGGAAATCGCCGAGCCTTTCGTCGGTATCGTCACCAACGTCGGGCCCGCGCATCTGGAAACCCTGCATAACATCGAAGGGGTTGCCCGGGCCAAGGGCGAGCTTTTCGCCGGAATGAAAGCGGGGGGCATCGCCATCCTCAATGCCGACGACGAACGCGTTGCCCGACTGCCGGTAGCCAACGGTGTGCGTCGGGTCTTCTTCGGGCTCGACCCCAGCGCGGAAGTGCGGGCTGAGCAGGTGACCACCACTCGCGACGGCATCCGCTTTGAACTCTGCCTGGGGGAGAAGCGCTACCCGGTGCGGATGGAAGTGGCCGGACGGCACAACGTTCAGAACGCCCTGGCCGCCGCCGCCGCCGCTAATGCCTTGGAGGTGCCCGGGGAGCTGATCGCCCAGGGGCTGGAGGATTTCCGGTCTTCGCCGGGGCGGATGGAACTGGTGGAAATCGAGAACGACATTCTGATTCTCGAAGATAGCTATAATGCCAACCCCCTGTCGGTGCGGGCGGCTCTGGCTACCCTCGATGAGCTGGGGGGGGAAGGAAGACGCGTGGCGGTGCTCGGTGACATGCTCGAACTGGGCAAGAATACCGGCGAACTCCATCGTGAGGTGGGGGAGCTCGCGGGTCACCGGGTCGACCTGCTGGTGCTGCTCGGCGAACAGGCCGGTGAGGTGGCTCGCGGCGCCCGTCAGTCAGGGCTGACCGAGGAACTCATCGTCATGGTCGATTCCCATGATGAGGCCATCGCCGCCTTGCGCGAACGTTTGCAGAGCGGCGACCGGGTGTTGGTCAAAGGCTCGCGCGGCATGAAAATGGAAAAAATCAGTGGCGCCCTGCGCAACAAGGCGGGCACCGAGGGGCAGGGCTAGGAGCCGCGCATGCTGTATCATCTACTCTATCCGCTGCATACGGAATTCTCGGTACTGTACATCTTCCGCTACATTACCTTCCGGACCATCTATGCTACGATCACCGCGCTGGTGATCGCCTTCATCCTTGGCCCCTGGCTGATCGACAAGCTGCAACGCCTGCAGATTGGCCAAAGCATCCGCAAGGTCGGGCCCGAGTCCCATTTCAAGAAAGAGGGGACGCCGACCATGGGCGGCACCCTGATCCTTTTGGCCATCGTCCTGCCGACTCTGCTCTGGGCCGATCTGACCAATATCTATGTCTGGGTGACACTGCTTGTCACGGTCGGTTTTGGCGTGGTCGGCTTCATCGATGACTACCGCAAGGTGAAATACAAAAACAGCGATGGACTTTCGGCCCGTAAGAAAATGTTCTGGCTGATGTTTATTTCGTTGCTGGCGGCCCTGGCTCTCTACTATTATCCCCCTTTTCAAACGACCCTGGCTTTCCCTTTCTTCAAGGGCGTACGCCCCGAACTCGGCATTTTCTACATCCCCTTTGCTTTACTCGTCGTGGTCGGGTCGGGAAATGCGGTGAACCTCACCGACGGTCTCGACGGTCTCGCTATTGGCCCGATGATTATCGCCTCGGGCACCTATCTGCTCTTTGCCTACATGGCCGGTAACGCCCGGCTCGCGGAATACCTTCAGATCAGCAGCGTGCAGGGGGCCGGTGAACTTGCCGTCCTCTGTGGCGCCATGGTCGGAGCGGGGCTCGGTTTTCTCTGGTTCAACACCTATCCGGCCCAGGTCTTCATGGGGGATGTGGGCAGCCTCTCCCTCGGCGGGGCGCTGGGAATCATCGCGGTCATCACCAAACAGGAGATCGTGCTGGTGATTGTCGGCGGTATTTTCGTGGTCGAGGCGCTGTCGGTAATTTTTCAGGTGACCTCTTTCAAGCTGTACGGCAAGAGGATTTTCAAGATGGCCCCGATCCATCACCATTTCGAACTAAAGGGTTGGCCGGAACCGAAAATCATCGTGCGCTTCTGGATCATCAGTATCATTCTCGCACTGGTCGCCCTTTCGACCCTGAAGCTGAGGTAATATGCGCCGCGATTACCGGGAGAAGAAAGTGATTGTTGTGGGCGCGGGGTGTACCGGTCTGGCTCTGTGCGCATATTTTGCCCGGCGGGGAGCGGCAACGACCCTCTCCGACCGGCGGCGCGACGAAGAGATCGAGGGACTCGACGCCCTGGCCGGACTGCCCGTCACCCTCGATCTGGGTGGACATAGCGAAGCGCTCTTTTGCGCCGCCGATCTGGTGGTGGTCAGTCCCGGCGTGCCTCTGAGCATCCCGGCGGTGGCGGCGGCGCGCGCCGTCGGCGTGCCGGTGCTGGGGGAAATCGAGATCGCATTTTCCGAATTCGACGCGCCCCTGGCGGCGATCACCGGCACCAACGGCAAATCGACCACGACCACGGTCATGGGAGAGATCTTTCGCGCCTGGGGTAAGCGCACATTCGTTGGCGGCAACCTCGGCACCCCTCTGATCGAAGCGGTGGATGAAGGCAATTGGGATTGGGGGGTAGCGGAACTTTCCTCTTTCCAGTTGGAGGCGATCGCGTCTTTCCGCCCTCGTTACGCCCTGCTCCTCAATTTGACCGAGGACCACCTTGATCGCTATCCCGATATGGCGAGCTATGTGGCGGCCAAGCTGCGTATTTTTGAAAACATGCGCGCTGACGATGTGGCGATTCTCAATGCCGAGGATCCGCTGGTGGTGGACGCCGTCCGCGACATCCGTCCGCGCAAAGAGTGGTTTTCCTCGGCGCGGGTACTCGACGAGGGGATGGGTTTTGACGGCAGCCACATCGTCTGGCGGCGCGCCGGCGTGGAAACCCGCTTCCCCGTTTCCGAACTGCGCCTGAAGGGACTGCACAACGTGGAAAACGTCATGGCCGCGCTGCTGCCGCCGTTGCTTGAAGGCTGCCCCGGCTCCATTGCCTGGGGCGCCGCGCGGGCCTTTGCCGGTCTGCCCCATCGCATGGTGGAGGTTCGGGTTCTGAACGGAGTGCCCTGGTATAACGATTCCAAGGGGACCAATGTCGGCAGTGTGCTGAAAAGCCTCTCCGGATTGGCCGCGCCGGTAACCTTGATCGCCGGCGGCAAGGACAAAGGGGGGGATTACGGGGTGCTGGCCGATCTGATTCGCACGAAGGTCGCCCATCTCATTCTCATCGGCCAGGCGAGCGCGCGCATCGACCAGGCCCTCGGCAACCTGACCCATACCCTGCGCGCCGCCTCACTCGAAGAGGCGGTGGCACTCGCTCGGGATCTGACGCCGGCGGGGGGGGCTGTCCTTTTCTCACCGGGCTGTTCCAGTTTCGATATGTTCAAAAACTATGAGGAGCGCGGCGACCGTTTCGCCCGCGCCGTCCTCGACCTGGCGGAGTAGGGAAAGCGTATGGAGATCCGGAAAGGTTTCGATACGACGCTGTTGCTGCTGGCGGTGGTACTCACCTGTTTCGGGGTGGTCATGGTCTACTCGGCTTCCTCGATCATGGCGGAAAAACGCTATGCTGACGGTTTTTACTTTCTTAAGCGCCAGGGGATCTATGCCATCGCCGGCTTTGTGGTCATGGCCGTGGCCATGCATTTCGACTATCGGAACTGGCGGCGCCTGGCCGTGCCCTTCCTCTTCTTCTGCCTCTTTTTACTGATTCTGGTGCTGATTCCCGGAATCGGCAACCAGGCGGGGGGGGCCTCGCGCTGGATCCGGCTCGGCCCGATCTCCATCCAGCCCGCCGAGGTCGCCAAGCTCGGGCTGGTCATTTACATGGCCTATTCCCTGTCGAAGAAGAAAGACAAGGTCAAGAGCCTGACCAAGGGCTTCATCCCCTACATGATCGTCCTCGCCCTGCTGCTGGCGCTGCTGCTGTTGCAACCGGACTTGGGGAGCGCCCTGGCCATGGGCGCGGTGGCGATGATCATGCTGCTGGTCGCCGGCACCCGACTCACCTACCTGGTTTCCATCGCCATCATCGCCGCGCCCCTGCTCTACTACGCGGTGATGAATGTCGATTATCGTCGGCGGCGGATCCTGGCCTTTCTCAACCCTTGGGAAGATCCTTCCGATACCGGCTTCCAGATCATCCAGAGCTGGATCGCTTTCGGCTCCGGTGGATTTGGGGGGAACGGACTGGGGCAGAGCCACCAGAAACTCTTTTTTCTGCCCGAGGCGCATACCGATTTCATCTTCGCCGTGATCGGCGAGGAACTCGGCTATGCCGGAGTCTTCGTCGTGGCCGCCATGTTCCTGGTGCTGATTGTGCGGGGGATGCGCGCTTCCTTGCTCGCGCCCGACGATTTCGGCCGTTTTCTCGCTTTCGGCATGACCTTGCTGCTCGGTCTGCAAGCCTTTGTCAATATCGCTGTAGTCATGGGCATGGTGCCGACCAAAGGGATGGCGCTCCCCTTTCTCTCCTACGGCGGCACCAGCCTGCTGACGACGCTTTTGGCGGTGGGCATTCTCCTCAACATCTCCAGCCATGCCCCCGGGGAGGTCCGATGAAACTGCTCTTGGCCGGTGGCGGCACCGGTGGCCATCTTTTCCCTGCCGTGGCGCTGGCGCAACGACTGCTGGCGAACGAGGCCGGCGCCGAGGTCCTTTTCGTCGGCACCGCCCAGGGGATCGAAGCGCGGATTCTGCCGGAGCTGGGGCTGCCCTTGGCTACGATCAAGATCGGCGGCCTCGTCGGCAAGGGGCTGCTGCGGCAACTGGCCATGGGCCCGCGGCTGCTCGCAAGCGTTTGGCAATCCCAGCGGATTCTGAAAAAATTCCGTCCGGACGTGGTCGTCGGGGTCGGCGGCTATGCCTCGGGGCCGGTTCTTCTCGCCGCCAAACTCTTGGGACTGCCGACCCTGATCCACGAGCAGAATGCCGCACTGGGACTGACGAATCGTCTTCTTGGTCGATGGGTCGACCGGGTCTGTCTGTCCTTCGATGAGACCCACTGCCCCCTTTCATCTGGACGCATGGTGGTGACCGGCAATCCTTTGCGCCTCGGCATGGATGACTGCCCGCCGCTGCCCAACGGCGAACCCCACCTACTGGTCTTTGGCGGCAGTCGCGGGGCGCGGGCGATCAATCAGGCGGTGGTGGCCATGCTCCCCCATCTGGAACGCTTCAACGGGCGCCTGCGGATTCTCCATCAAACCGGCAGTGAGGATCTGGAGGCGGTGCGCGCGGGCTATCTGCAAGCGGGATGGGATGCCGCCGGGGTCGTGCCTTTTATCGACGATATGCTCGCGGCCTATGCCCAGAGCCACTTGGTCCTTTGTCGGGCCGGGGCGACCACCCTAGCGGAATTGACCGCTTGCGGCCGCCCGGCGATCCTGATTCCCTATCCCCATGCCGCCGCCGACCATCAGACTGCTAACGCCCAGGCCCTGGCGGCGCGGGGGGCGGCGTTGATGCTGCCGCAAAGTGAAATGACCCCGGAAGTTCTGGCACACCTAGTGGGGGATCTGCTGGAAAACCGCGAGCGGCTGCTCGATATGGCCGGATCGGCCTGGGCCCTGGGCAAAAAAGGCGCCGCCGAACGCATCCTGGAAGAATGCCGGGCGATCAGGCGCTGATGGGCCTTTTACGCAAGGGGCAAAAATAGTTTTAACCCGTCACTCATCACTCGTCACTCAACACAGGTTTTGCATATGTACGGAAAAATTCGCACCATACACTTCGTCGGTATCGGCGGCATCGGCATGAGCGGGATCGCGGAGCTCCTGTTGAACCTCGGATATCGCGTGTCGGGATCGGACCTCCGGCGCTCCGAAACGACGGAACGCCTGGCGTCGCTGGGCGCGACGATCCGCGTGGGCCACGCGGCGGAGAACGTTCCCGCCGACGGGCACGTCGTGGTGACCTCCTCGGCGGTCCGGCCGGGCAACCCGGAGGTCCTCGAGGCGCAGCGGCGGAAGATCCCGGTGATCCCCAGGGCGGAGATGCTGGCGGAGCTGATGCGGATGAAGTACGGGATCGCCATCGCCGGGACGCACGGCAAGACGACGACGACCTCGATGGTGGCGACGGTGCTGGCTTCCGCGGGGTGGGACCCGACCGCCGTAGTGGGCGGCAAGCTGAACAGCCTGGGCTCCAACGCGAAGCTCGGGCAGGGGGAGTTCCTCGTCGCGGAGGCGGACGAGAGCGACGGGACCTTCCTCAAGCTTTCCCCCACGGTCGCGGTGGTGACGAACATCGATCCCGAGCACCTCGACTTCTATTCGGGGATCGGCCAGATCAAGGAGACGTTCCTCCACTTCATCAACAAGGTCCCCTTCTACGGGTTCGCCGTGCTCTGCGTCGACCACCCCAACGTCCAGGAGCTCCTCCCCTCCGTGACGAAGACCGTCGTGACCTACGGCTTCTCCAGGCACGCGGACTACCGTGCGGAAGGGCTTGTCCCCGAGGGGATGATGAACCGCTTCGCCGTCATCGCGCGGGGGGAGCCGGTGGGGGAGATGGCGCTTCGCGCCCCGGGACGCCACAACGTGAGCAACGCCCTGGCGGCGGTCGCGGTGGCCATGGAGCTGGGGATCTCCGGCGAGCAGGTCCGCCAGGGGCTGCTGGACTACGCCGGCGTGGCCCGGAGGTTCCAGCTGAAGGGAGAGGCCCGCGGGATCACCGTGGTGGACGACTACGCCCACCATCCGGCGGAGATCCGGGCCACCCTCGCGGCGGCGCGGGAGGTCTGGCCGGGCCGCCGGATCGTCGTGGGATTCCAGCCGCACCGGTACTCCCGGACGCGGGCGCTGTTCAAGGATTTCCTCTCGGCCTTCAACGAGGCGGACGTCCTGCTCCTGTTCGACGTCTACGCCGCGGGCGAGGAGCCGATCGAGGAAGCCACCGCCGATCGCCTGTGCGAGGCGATCCGGGAGCACGGGCACAAGGGAGCGATGTACGCGGGGAAAGCCGGCGACGCGGGGGAAGCGGTCCGTTCCATGCTTCGGCCGGGCGACATATTTCTCACTATGGGGGCGGGCGATGTCTGGAAACTGGGAGAGGCTGTCGTTTCGGCGTGAGGGGACGGGCAAGGGGGGACCGGTTTTGAGGAGCATCGAAATCTCGTTCCACCTGAAGCTCCGGGACCACACCACCATCGGGATCGGAGGGGCCGCCGACCGGGTGGTGTTCCCGCGGTCCCCCGCGGAGGTGCGGGAGATCCTCTCCGCGGAGCGGCGGGCGGGGAGGGCCTTGTACACGATGGGGGCGGGCAGCAATCTCCTCGTGTCCGACGGCGGGGTGACCGGAACGGTCCTCTGCACCAAGAAGCACCTGTCCAAGGTGGTGTTCCTCGGTGGCCACACGGTGATCGCCGAGGCGGGGGTCATGCTTCCCCGGCTGGCCGTCCTGTGCGCCCTGTCGGGGCTCTCGGGGATCGAGCCGCTTTCCGGCATACCGGGGACCGTGGGCGGCGCGCTGTCGCTGAACGCGGGGGCTTTCGGAAGGCAGATCGGAGACCTGGTGGAGTGGGTGGAAATCGCCGACGCGGAAGGCGAGATCCACCGCGTGGACGCAAGCGCCATCCGGTTCGGGTACAGGGAAACGGAATTCCCCGTGAAGGGCATCGTGGTCCGGGGCGGATTCCGTTTCGCCGAGGGGACGCGGGAGGCGGTGTTCGAGCTGATGCGGCAATGGAACGAGAAGCGGCGCGCCGACCAGCCCTGGGGGGAGAAGACGTTCGGTTCGACCTTCCGCAACCCGCCGGGCCGCGAAAGCGCCGGCCTGCTCCTGGAACGGGCGGGGATGAAAGGGGAACGGGAAGGGGACGCCTGCTATTCCGAGAAGCACGCCAACTTCCTGTTGAACCGCGGGAAGGCCACGGCGGCCGACGTCCGGCGGCTCATGGACCGCGGGCAGAAAGCGGTGAAGGAGCAGTCCGGGATCCTGCTGGTCCCGGAGGTGAAGCTGTGGGGTGAGTTCGATGCCTGATCGCGGGCGGTTCGAAGGCGCCAGTGTGGGCGTGTTCCTCGGCGGGGTCTCCGCGGAAAGGGACGTGTCCCTGCGTACGGGCGCGGCGGTCGCCGCCGCGCTCCGGCGGAAGGGTCACGACGTCAGGGAGATCGATATCCGGGCGGACTGGCTGGGCACGGTCCGGGACGCGGGCATCGACGCGGCGTTCATCGCCCTTCACGGCCGGTTCGGGGAGGACGGCTGCATCCAGGCGGCGTGCGAGCTGGCGAAGCTCCCCTACACGGGGTCCGGCGTCGCCGCATCCGCCATCGCGATGAGCAAGATGCTCGGGAAGCGGATGGCCGCCGCGGCCGGCGTTCCCTGCCCGCCGGACGAGGTGTACGAGGGGCCGGAGATCGCCGGGGCGAAACCGCCGTCCTTCGGCTTCCCGCTCGTCGTCAAGCCGGACCGGGAAGGCTCGACCGTCGGCATCTCCATCGTCCG
>DIVU01000300.1 GCA_002423365.1 Desulfuromonadaceae bacterium UBA6124
ATGAGAGATCCGGCTTTAAAGCCGCCTATCATCTTACGGGGAATGATGCTCTGGCGTCCATAAAAAAAACGGGTAAGGGTTTGGGGGTAGAGGTGACTGGGGAGGTTATGTAATTTCTGTCGGGAATCTTTACATCTAAAAGGCGTTTAAAACCAACTTTGTCGATTTGTCTTACAGTTTTATTCTTTAGGTCGAATGATTTCATCTATTTAGGGCGTGGTACGCTTTATGCTAAATGAAAATACGCCAATGTTTGTCTAGGAATTGTTTACACCGCATCCACGCAAAGGAAACAGAAAGGAGGTCGCGAATGATGAAGAGGTTGAAAAAAATCGCGGGTTTGGTAGTGGGGCTGTGGCTGTTCGGCGCAGTCCCGGTGGCGGCAACGGATGTCAACCTTTGGGAGACGGCGTTCAATCTAAATGGTGATGCGGTTCCACTTTATGCGTGGGGTGATCCGACTCCCGTAACTGTCCCCGCGCTCCCCGCCGGGTTCGCCATGGACTTGAGCGGCTTCAATTTCGACACCGGCTTGGGAACGGTGAGCATCCGTTTTTCTCCGGGGGCGGCGGGCAGTTATTATGTCGCCGGCTATTTCGACCATGAAATCGACGAAGAAGAGAATACCTATTACAACGAAACCGGTTGGGCGATGGGCGCACCGAATGTGGGGCAGTCCTGGGAAATCGATGAGCCGGGCTGGGGAAATCCTGATACGGCCTATTACGGGGATATCTACTCCAATGCCATGGCGGGGCAATTGGATAGCCTTGTATTTTACGATGCCGTTGACGGTTGGTTTAATCCTGCCGATTTCGATGACGTTGCCATGGCCATGGGCTGGGATTTTAGCCTTTCAGGCGATCTGGAGTTTGCCATTATCGATTTCATCCTGAGTGAAACCGCGCCTACTTCGGGTTTTTATCTGGTTCATCACGACCCCGATAGTGCTGGCAACCTCTATTTTTCCAGTAGTCTCGATATCAGTGCGATTCCCGAGCCGGGCACGTTGTTGCTTTTGGGCGGCGGGTTCGTGGGGTTGGTTTTGTTGAGACGGCTGCGCAAGTAGCGAACGGTTTTAAGCTTGGCGGATTCGCCGGAAATTGGGGTTCCGGTTGATTCGGGTGAGGGGGAACAAGGGGAAGCCCTAAGTACTGGCGGCTTCCCGGAAGGTCATGTCTTTCGTACTGATCTGCTTTCCGAGGGGTTCTCGGCCCGACAGGGCCCATTGAATCAAAGGAGAGATCACCATGCCGCGCATCCGTTCCGCGAAAGCGTTGTTGATTCTCATGGTTTTTCTTGCGGCCCTGTTGTCGTCCATGACGGCGCTGGCCGCGCCCACCAAGGTCATCTGCGTTCCCTGGCAGGGGGACATCAGCAAGTACCACACCACTTGGGACGGCCTTTCGGTCTACCTCAAGGCGGTGGTCCATACCAACAGTACCGCCGCCATCTACTACAAATGGGTTTTCGGCGACGGCTCCGAGTCCGCAGTCGTTTCGAAGTCTGGCGCATTAAAGTACAATATCGAAGAAAAGCACGTCTACGTCGGTGCGCCGGGCACCCCCTTCACCGCCCGGCTGGTGGTGGCCGACAACGACGCCCTGGCCAACGCCTTGGAAGACACCTATCTGGTCGAGATCGAAGAGGCGAGCCTCGACAGCAAGATCAATGTCGCCATCGACAACGGCCTCTGGTATCTCTACAAGAGCGGCTACGACAGCAGTCCCAACTATCACACCTTGGATGGTTCGCCGTTCATGGTCTGGTCCTACAGCAGCTACTACGCTTCCCCCACCGCCTCCGCCATCCAGGCGTTTCAGATCAATGGCCACAAGGAAACCGGCAACCCCGACCAAGACCCTTACGTCACGGCGGTCGAGCGGGGTTTCAACTGGCTGTTCAACGGCTACTACTTGACATCCTACCCGATGCTGCGCAGCTTGGTCATCGGTCCGGTCCCTGGTGGAAATCCCGACAGCAACGGCAACGGCAGAGGGATCGAAGTCAAGGATTACAGCTATAGGCCGGTTTACGAAGGGGGGATGGTCATGGATGCGATCATCGCCTCGGGGACGCCGGACGCCAGCAGCGGCCGGGATTTCGATGGCGACGGCACGGCCGACACCTATCGGAAAGTGCTCCAGGACATGATCGATCAGTACGCCTGGGGCCAGTACGACAGCGCCTATTCCACGTATGGCATTATCGGCGGCTGGCGCTACAATTGGAACGACTGGCCGGACAACTCGGCCTGTCAGTGGGGCGCCATCGGCATGATTCCGGCGCAGGAGGCCCCCTGGAGCTGTACGGTCTTGCCATGGGTCAAGGAGTACAACAACAACTGGCTCCGCTACAGTTATTCGCAACCGTTCAGCGGCCATCCGGAGTGGGGCGGTTTCGGCTACACCAGCCCGAGTTGGGGCTATGCCCTGACCCCGTCGGGGATGGTGCAGATGTCTTTCGCCGGGCAGACCACGGCCGACCCCCGCTGGGTGACCACGGAACGCTGGTTGGCCGACAACTGGGTCACCACCTACAACTGGCTCGGGCAGAACGACGTCTACGCCTACTACGCCTTCGCCAAGGCCATGCGCCTGGCCAAACCCACCCCGGTGGTGAATTTTTCCTCGAACAATTTCGACTGGTATCGAGGCAACGCCGGCACCCTGGGGCTGGCGCAGAAGATCGCCGACCGCCTGGTGAGCAGCAGCTCCTGGGATTACTACGGCCCGATTCTCGGCACGTCCTGGGGCGTCATCATCCTGCGCCCGGTCCTTTTCAGCGCCGCGCCCATCGCTTGTTTCGACGCCGACCCCAATCCCAGCTATCCCGACTATCCCATCAATTTCAACCCGGCCTGTTCCTCCCATTCGGAACCGGGAAAGGATATCTCCAGTCTCACCCTCTTCGAGTGGGATTGGGACAATGACGGCGTCTATGACCAGACGACCGCGAGCCCTGAGAAAGTCAGCCATTCCTTCGCCTGCTCGTCGATCCCATGCGTCTATCCAGTCAAACTGCGGGTGACGGACGACAGCAGCCCGGCGCGAACAGCAACGTATGTGCGCGACATCCAGATCACCAATCCTCCCCATCCGCCCGTCGCCAGCGTCAAGGCGCCGATGATGGTTTCCCTCTGCGCCAACGATGAACTGACCCTGGATGGCTCGGGTTCCTACGATCCGGACGAGGGGGATCACGAGGACGGCTGCCTCACCTGTCCCGACGACACCATTACCGCCTACGGCTGGGAACTGGACGGCGCGGCGCCCTACGATTACAACGAAGCCGATACGTCGGTTGTAGCCCTGGGCAGCGGATTTACGACCCTCTTCGGGAGCGCAGGGGCCTATAATGTCGGTCTGCAAGTCACCGACAATACCGCCGCCGCCTATCCCGGCAGCGGCAGCCCCGATCTGACCGATGTCGATTTCGGCAGCCTTGAGGTCTATAACGGCTGTCTTTGCCAGGTCGAAGCCACTACCGGCTGTGGTTATGTCAACCTTTCCTGGGACGACATCGGCGCCGACCAGTATGTGATCTATCGCAGTTTCGAAGGACCCAATACCGGTTTCGAGAATACCTCGAGCACAACGGAAACCGAGAAAATCATGGGCAGTTTAGTCATGGGCGTGAACACCTGGTTCCGGGTCAAGGCCATCAGCGGCACCCAGGAGTGCCTCTCCCAGGCCGTCATGGTTTACGCCGATCCTACCCAGTGCAATCCGACCGCCGATGCCGGCGGGCCTTACGTCGTCTGCGCCGGTGATCCTTTGACCCTCAGCGGCGCGGCCTCCACCGCCCAGGTGGGAACCATCGTCACCTGGGAATGGGATCTGGATAACGACGGCGAGTACGATGACGCTTTCGGTGAATCCGTCACTCATGTCTGGACCACGCCGGGTACCTACACTGTCGGGCTCGAAGTTACCTCGTCCGACTCCCTGGTCTTGCAGGATCGGGTTGAGGTGACGGTGATCGTGGAGGATTGCGGCGGCGGCGGCCAGGGCTGCGTCGCCGATCTGACGGCGCGGGCCAAGGACGGCAAGATCCAGCTGGTCTGGACCTATAACGGCGCCGATCATTACAACGTCTATCGCAGCACGACGGCGGGCGGACCTTATGTCTTCCGTGCCACCACCACCTCGACCTATTCGACCTATCTGGATGGCGGGGTGATCAACGGAGTTACCTACTACTACGTGGTGCGGCAGGCGGATCCAACCGGAGCCGAGATCTGCGAATCCAACGAGGCTGGCGCCGTGGCATCGACCCGGGTGCGATAGCGCTTGAACCCTCACGGTAAAAACGCCCCGGAGCTGGTCTCCGGGGCGTTTTTTACGATGCGGACAGCGCTTCGAAGCCGGAAATGACGTCGAGCAGTTCTTCGGTGATCTGGGTTTGGCGCAGGTGGTTGAAGCGGGCGGTGAGATCGAGGGTCATTTCCTCGATCTTTTTTTCCGCCTGCTGCATGGCGGCCAGGCGGGCGGCATTTTCGGCGGCGAGGGAGGCGGCGAAGGCCTCGAAGAGGGAGATGAAGAGATGTTCCCGCAGCAGCGCGGCAAGGAGCCGGTCGGCGGGCAGGGTGTGGGCGGGGAGGGCGCGGCCGGGCCAGGTCTGGCCGCCGATGGCTTCGAGCCAGCGCCGGTCGTGGGGATGGAGGATCGACTGGCGCTGGCGGTAACCGGCGCCGGGGTTGGGCTGGTTGTGCAACAGCAGCAGGCGCGTTTCTCCCCCCTCGCGGCAAGAGGCCTCGAAGCGCAGTACCACGTCTTGGACCGTCGCGGTGATCTGGTGGGAAGAGGTGGGGAGGGGGAAGTCTTCGCTGGGGCGACGGAAACGGTCCTCGACGCCGCCGATCATCTTCGCTCCGGTCGCCCAGAACTCCCAGCCGGCTTCGGGCCGCGGTTGTTCGCGCAACTGCTCATCGGCGAAATCGAGGAGGACTTCGTTAAAGCGTCCGGCCATCCCCTGATCGGAACCGAGGATCAGCACCACCGCCCGGCGGGGTTCCGGCGTGTGGGGCAAAAGCGGGCGCAGGCGCAGCACGCCGCGCAGGCCGAGTTCCACCGATTGCCGGTAATCCCCGAGGGAGAGCATGGCCTTTTCGTACTGCCGGATATTCACCGCCGCCAGGGATTTCATGGTGCGAACCACGGCATGCAGATCTTCGGTGCCCCGGATGCGGTGCTGGATGTCTTGGAGGGTTTCCATTAGTCTGTTACCGCCGTTTTTTCCGTGCCCAGCAAGGGGGACACGGCATTGTGTGCCGCCGCGAGCAAGGCTTCGAGGTCCTCTGGTTTCAACGTTTCCCCTTGGTCGATGGCGCGGACGATTTCGGGCAGCGCCCCGAGGGCGGCGATGACGGCGGCTTCGGCCTGGGGCAACTCCGGTTCCGGCACGGCGTCGAAGAGTCCCTGGGTGACGGCGTAGAGCACCATGACCTGCTCGGCAGGGCTCAAGGGGGAAAGCTGGGGCTGTTTGAGGATGCCGCGCACCTTGCGCCCCCGCTCCAAAGTGCGGCGGGTTTCGTCGTCCAACCGGGTGCCGAAGCGGGAGAAAATTTCCAGTTCCTCGAATTGGGCATAGCTCAGTTTGAGATCGGCGGCCACCGCTCGATAGGCCGGCAACTGGGTCTTGCCGCCGACCCGCGAGACCGACTTGCCGACCTCGACCGGGGGAAGCAAACCCTTCTGGAAAAGCTGCGGCGACAGGTAGATCTGACCGTCGGTGATGGAAATGAGATTGGTCGGGATGTAGGCCGAAAGATTCTGCGCCTCGGTTTCGATGATCGGCAAGGCGGTGAGGGAGCCGCCCCCCCGCTCGGGGCGCAGGTGGGTGGAGCGTTCAAGCAGGCGCGAGTGCAGGTAGAAGATGTCGCCGGGAAAGGCCTCCCGCCCCGGCGGCCGCCGCAGCAGCAGGGAGAGTTCCCGGTAGGCGCGGGCGTGCTGGGTGAGGTCGTCGTAGACCACGAGCACGTCGCGTCCCTGCTCCATGAAAAATTCGCCCATGCTGGTGGCGGCGTAGGGAGCGATATATTGCAGGCCGGGCGGGTCATCCCCCTCGGCGACGACGACCAGGGTGTAATCGAGCGCCCCGTGCCGCTGCAGCTGTTCGATCACCCGGGCGATGCTCGATGAGCGTTGACCGATGGCGCAGTAGATGCAAACGACATCTTTTCCCCGCTGGTTGACGATGGTGTCGATGGCGATGGCGCTTTTGCCGGTCTGGCGGTCGCCGAGGATCAGTTCCCGCTGGCCGCGGCCGATGGGAATCAGAGCGTCGATGACTTTGATTCCCGTGGCCAGGGGGACGGTGACCGGAGCCCGGTCCATGATTTCCGCCGCCGGTCGTTCGACGGGCAGCCGCTCATGGCAGACGGGTGCTCCCCGGCTGTCGCGGGGCCGCCCGAGGGGATCGACGACCCGTCCGAGGAGTTCCTCCCCGACCGGCACTGCGAGTACCTTGCCGCTGCGTCGAACCAGATCCCCGGCGCCAAGGGCGCCGTAATCCCCCAGAAGGATGACGCCGACCTGCTCGGGATCGATATTGAAGACCAACCCCTGGACGCCGTCCCCCAGCACCAGCAGCTCTTCACTGCGCACGCCGGGGAGGCCGTCGATCTGGGCGATGCCCTTGCCGATGTAGGTGATGTGGCCGATCTCTTCCGGGGTGAGGCGCGCCTTGCCCCCCGCGACCGCCTCGTCCAGGGTTGCCATGGCTGCATCCAGCGCCGCCGTCAGGCTTTCCGGGGTCCGGTTCATGGTTCCTCCATCGGCGCATCGGTTCCGTTTACCTCCGCGAGCCCCTGCCCATCAAAGAGCTTGCGCACCCTTTCCCGCACCTCCTCCAGATAACCGGAGACGCCCCAGGCCAACCGCCGGCCGCCGCCGATGATTTCGATGTCGAGCGTCGCTTCGGGGGCCTCTTCCCAGGCGAGTTCGACCGGCGTGCCGACCTTGTCGCCCAAGGCCTGTTCCAGGTTGTGCCGTAAATCCTCGTCCGCCGCAAAGCCGCCGCGCGCAACCAGTTGTCCCGACCGGGCCGCCGCCAGGAAACGGGCCTGGTCCGGCTCCGGCAGTTCCTGCAGGCGGGTCAGCAACACCCGGGCCAGGGCCTTCTCCAGCGTTTCATCGGTCAACTCGGCCAGCGCCCGGCGGGCCAGAGTGAGGACGCCGGTCACCGAGCGCTGTTGCAGTTCGGCGAGAAATTCCCGTTGTTGACTGTGCAGGGCCTGGCGCCACTGATCGCGCTGGGCTTCCGCCTCGGCGCGCGCCTGGGCAAGGAGTTCCCGACGCCGGGTCTCCGCCTCTTCGGTCGCCCGGCGCAGCAGCTCGGCGCTCTCTTCCTCCAGTTCCCGCTGTTGGCGCAGGTAGCTATCCAGGGCCGTCTCGGCTTCGGCGCGCAGGCGTGACGCCTCGTCACGAATCTCGGTCAGCTCTTCTTCGCGACGGTCCATGGCGCGGGTGATCGGGCCATAGAGGAAGCGCTTGAGCAGCACAACCAGCAGCAGGAAGTTGAAGAGTTGAAAGGCGACCGTGGTCCAGTCGATGAGCATCTACTTCTCCGCCGCCAGCTTGATGAAGTGGTTCCAGAAGGGGTTGGCGAAGAGCAGGATCATGGTGACGACGAAGCAGTAGATGCCCGTCGATTCGACCATGGCCATGCCGACGAAGAGGGTGCGGGTGATGGTGTTGGCTTCATCCGGCTGCTGGGCCAGGGCGCTCAGCGCCTGGGCCAGGGCGCGGCCTTCGCCGAGGGCCGGGCCGATGGCGCCGATCCCCATGCATAGGCCGGCGGAGAAAATCGAAGCGACGGCAATCCATCCGAGAATGTCCATATTGGCTCCTTTGGTAGTTGGTAGTTGGTAGTTGGTGTCTCACTCCTCACTCATCACTTGTTTCTTCCTTCTCCCGGGTCTGCACGGCGGCGGCGATGTAGACGGCGGCGAGGATGGCGAAGATGTAGGCCTGGATGACGCCGATGATCAGTCCGAGAAGATTCATGATGACCGGGAAAATGAGCGGGGCGACGGTGAGCAGGATGGCGGCGATCATCGTGCCGCTCATG
>DIVU01000377.1 GCA_002423365.1 Desulfuromonadaceae bacterium UBA6124
GGGGGCGGAATCCGACGCCCGCCTGATTTGTTCCCGGTTTTTTGGCAAGGGTACGTCATGGCACGGCATTTGCTCATGACCTGATAGGCACGCCGGACGGATCGACCGCCCGGCCTTTCTCCCTGGGGTAGCCGCTCGTGGATCTTTCGACCATCATCGGAATCGTCGCTTCCTTTGCCCTGATGATCATTGCCATCATGTTGGGCAGTCCCTTGATATTGTTCATTGACCCTCCGTCGGTGGTCATTGTCGTGGGCGGGACGCTGGGCGCGACCCTGGTGCACTACCCCTTCAAGGCGGTATTCGGCGCCATGGGGGTTTTCAAGAAGGCGGTTTTCCATAAGGAAATCCCCCCGCAGGAGATCATCGCCCAGTTGATTCAGTTCGCCGCCAAGGCGCGCAAGGAAGGGATCCTGGCCCTCGAATCCTTTCTCGACGAAGTCAAGGATCCTTTCTTCCAGAAGGCGCTGCAGATGGCGGTGGACGGGCAGGAGGCCGAGGCGATGAAGGAGATGCTCGACAAGGAGATCGAATACATCCAGGAACGGCACGAGTCGGGAGCGGATATTTTTGTCGCCATCGGTACCTACGCCCCGGCCATGGGGATGATCGGCACCCTGATCGGTCTGGTGCAGATGCTTCAGTCCATGAGTGATCCATCCGCCATTGGGCCGGCCATGGCGGTGGCGCTGTTGACCACCTTTTACGGCGCGATCATCGCCAACATCATCTGCCTGCCCATCGCCGGCAAACTGAAAAACCGCAGTGCCGAGGAAGTGTTGAGCAAGACCCTCATCGCCGAGGGAATGCGTTGCGTGCTGGCCGGCGAAAATCCACGGCTGATGGAGCAGAAGCTGCATACCTTCGTGGCGCCCAATCTGCGGGAAAGCAATTTCAAGAAATAAGACATGTCTCGTGAGACTCAGGTGACCTGATGGCCAGAAAACCGAAAAAACAAGACCCCGGCGCGCCGTCCTGGATGGTCACCTTCAGCGACATGACGACCTTGTTGCTGACCTTCTTCGTGCTGCTGTTGTCCATGGCGAACATGGACAAAAACAAGTTCAACGCGGCGGCGGAATCGATGCGCAGCGCCTTTGGTGTGATGGAAGGGGGCCGCGTCGCCATCTCCGGCCCCAAGGTGATCGAGTTCGCGCCGATCCAGGATGATTTCACCAGCCGCCTCTATCAGCGGATGCTCAGCCAGCTCAATGAATTGAAGATCGATCGCCGCATCCAACTGGTCAAGGACCGCGGCGCGGTCATCCTGCGGGTCGAAGCGGCGGTCCTCTTCGCCTCGGGCCAGACCGAGGTGAGCCCCGAGGCCTACCCGGTGCTGCGGGATGTCGCCGCCCTGATCGAAAACCTGCCGCTGAATTTGCGCATCGAGGGGCACACCGACGACACCCCCACCTCGGGGCAGGCGCTCTCCAACTGGGATATCTCCATCGCCCGGGCCGTTTCGACCCTGAAGTTTTTCGAACGGGAAAACCTCGTCCCCCTCGATCGTATGTCGGCGGTCGGCTACGGTTCACGGCGGCCCCTGGCCACCGAGAAAAACGAGGCGGCCCAAGCTCTCAACCGGCGGGTCGAGTTCGTTCTGGAAAGCATCGGCGGCAACCGCGAGGCGCTGCCCTATCTGATCGATGCCGGTAAACAAGCTCCCTTTTAAGACGGAAAAGTATCCTCTTAGGCGTGAACCTTACCGCCGGAAAACGAGAAGAGATCATGGCCGAAAACAAGACCGACGATAAAAGCGAAGAAAAAGGCGGCGGCAAGCTGAAGCTCATTCTGATGATCGCGGGAGGGGTGTTGCTGCTGGTCGGGGTCGGGCTCGGCGCCTACTTTCTCGGCGCCGGCAGCGCCGCCAAGCCGGAAGCGGCCGAAACCCCCGTCGCCGCGGCCCAGCCCGCCGAGACGGGGGTCGCGCCGGTCGGGCCGATGTTGCCGATGGATGACTTCATCGTCAACATCCTCGATGCCGAAGGCACCCGCTATCTCAAGGTTTCCATGACCCTGGAGCTGCTCACCCCGGAAGGGATGCTGGAAATCGAGGAGCGCAAGGCCCAGGTGCGCGACACCATACTCCTCTATCTGGGGAGCAAGACCTTCGATGAAATCCGCGATCTGCAGGGCAAGCTGCAACTGCGCGCCGATCTCATCGGCAAGCTCAACGCCCTGCTGACCAAGGGCAAGATCAAAACCATCTATTTCACCGATTTCGTGGTTCAGTAGAGGCGGCCTTGGATCGCATCCTCAGCAGGGAAGAAATCGCGGAACTCCTCTCGGCGGTTCAGCACGGGACCATCGAGACCGTCGCCGAGATCCCGCCGCCGCCGGGCGATCAGCCGGTGCGTGGGCTCAATCTGGTCGGCGGCCGGGGGCTGGGGCGCTGGCGGATTCCCAACCTCGATCTGATTTTCGAGGCCATCGGCCGCGGCTACGGCATCACCCTGACCAACCGCCTGCAACGCCAGGTCGCGGTCAAGTATACCGGCAACGACTCCCTCGGTTTCGCTGAGTATCTGGAAAGCGTGTCGAGCAACGCCGCCATCGGCCTGCTCGACCTCGAACCCTTCAAGTCGGGGGCGTTGCTGATTTATAGCGGCGAACTCTCCTTTATCCTTCTGGAAATTCTCCTCGGCGGCGCGATCAAGAAGATCGTCCCCTTGCAGCGTTCCTTGACCAGCATCGAAACCACCCTGCTCAAGGGTTTGATGGCGTCCCTCTGCCCCGATCTGAAAAAAGCCTTCGATCCGGTGGAGCAGTTACATCCGCAGTTGCTCAAGGTTGAGACCAACCCGCGGCTGGTCAATATCGTCCCGCCCGAGGCGGGAATTCTGGTCGTGACCTTCGGGGTGAGCTTGGAAGGGCTTTCCGGGGTAATGACCCTGGTCATTCCCCACGCCTCCCTGGAACCGTTGCGGGACAGGCTGCGCGAGTCGACCCTGTCGGTGGAACTGCGCAACAGCGACGAATGGCCGAATCTGCTCGCCGAGGGGGTGGCGGCCATGCCGGTGGAAGTCTCGGCGCAGGTTGCCGAGGTAGTGGTCACGGTGCGGGATATTCTCAACTTTCAGGAGGGGGACATCATCGATCTGGGCTGCGCGCCCAACGTCCCCCTCAAAGTACTGGTCGAAGGACGCCCCAAGTTCTGGGCGACGGGGGGAACCCAGAACGGCAATAAGGCGATTCGCATCATCAACCGGATGCCGCAACGGAGCAAATAATGGATAACAGCAAACAACCGCAGGGCCAGGGTGAAGTGAAAAATCTCGAATTCCTGCTCGACATTCCCTTGCAGATTTCCGTGGAGGTCGGCCGCACCCGCATTCTCATCAAGGAACTGCTGGAAATGCAGGAAGGGACGGTGGTCGAGCTCGACAAACTGGCCGGGGAGCCCCTCGACGTCTACGTCAACTCGCGCCTCATTGCCCGGGGGGAAGCGGTGCTGGTCAACGAAAAGTTCGGCATCCGCCTGACCGATGTGGTCAGCCCCGCCGAGCGCATCGAGAATCTGGGCTGAAAGGCGAAGACAGGGTGAGAATCATGATCAGGACGCAAGTCATGCTCCTTCTGCCGGCGATGGTTTCTCCGGCCTGGGCCGAGCCGGTTGCCGGCGGCGGCGGGGATCTCTTCATCCCCTGGATCAAGATGATCGTCGCCCTGCTCTTTGTCCTCGGTCTGATCCTGCTGCTCTACTACGGGGCGAGTCGCAAGGGCTTCGGTCTGCTGCCGGCCGCCCGGAGTGGGCAGATCAAGGTGCTGGAGATGCGTTCCCTGGGGCCCAAAAAAGGGGTCTGCCTGATCCGGGTACGGGACGAAGAGTTCCTCCTCGGCCTCGGCGCCGACCGGGTCGA
>DIVU01000138.1:0-372 GCA_002423365.1 Desulfuromonadaceae bacterium UBA6124
CGGCGCCGGCAACGCTGGAAATCCTCAAAGGATTGCCGATCATCGACGGGCAATGCGACAAGGAACTGGTCACCCCCACCGGCGCCGCCATCGCCGCCGAAATCGCCGAATTCGGCCCGCTGCCGGCCATGACCCTGGAAACGGTCGGCTACGGCGTCGGCGGCCGCGACCTGCCCGACCGCCCCAATCTGCTGCGGGGGCTGCTCGGCGAGACGACGGAAAATGGCGAGATCGACCGGGTCGTTGTGCTCGAAACCCACCTCGACGACACCACCGCGGAAGTCCTTGGCTTTCTCATGGAACGCCTGCTCGCCGCCGGCGCCTTTGACGTCGGCTACAGCCCCTTGCAGATGAAGAAAAACCGCCCCGGCC
>DIVU01000138.1:548-4640 GCA_002423365.1 Desulfuromonadaceae bacterium UBA6124
CCGGCTGGTGGAACGGGCGGCGGAAACCACCCCCAATCACTAATCACCCATCACAGGTCCCCATGAACCGTTTCATCCTCTTCCTCTCCAGCAACGCCGGGCTCGGCTACGCACCGCTGGCTTCGGGCACCTTTGGTACCCTCGCCGGGATTCCCGTCTTCTATCTGCTCGGCAGCTTCCCGCCCCTGCTCTATCTGTTGACCTGGCTGGCCCTGCTCTTCCTTTCCTTCTGGGCGGCGGGGGCGGCCGGTAAAATCTACGGGGTGGTGGACGACGGGCGCATTGTCATCGACGAACTGGTCGGCTATCTGGTGACCGTCGCTTTCCTCCCATTTACGTGGAGCACGGCGGTCCTCGGCTTTCTCCTCTTTCGCCTCTTCGACATCCTCAAGCCGCCGCCGGCCTCGTGGTTCGATCAAAAGCTGAAAAACGGCTACGGCGTGGTCATGGACGACGTGGTGGCGGGGCTCTACGGCGCCATCGCCCTGCGTCTGCTCTTGCCGCCGCTGACCGCATTGTGGGGAGGCTGAGATGGAGGTGAACGTTTCGGTGCTGACCATCGGCGACGAACTGCTCAACGGCGAGTTGTCCGACACCAACACCGCCGCCATCGCCCGCCGCCTCGCCGCCCACAGCTACCGGGTGCGGGAATCCCTCTGTGTGCGGGATGAAATGGACGATATCGTCGCCGCGCTGCAACTGATGGCCGACCGGCGGGCGGTGTTGATCGTCACCGGCGGACTCGGGCCGACGGCGGACGACCTGACCGCCGAGGCGGCGGCCACGGCTTTTGGTCGTTCCCTGGAGGAGAATCCGGCGGCGCAGGAGGAGGTCCGCGCCTACTTCCTGCGCCACAACCTGACCATGCATCCACGCAACGACAAGCAGGCACGGCTGCCCGTCGGGGTGGAGATCCTCACCAACCGCCTGGGCACCGCGCCCGGCTTCCGCCTCGACACCGGCCATTGCGACTGCTTCTTTCTCCCCGGCGTGCCGACGGAGATGGTCGCCATGTTAGACGAGGCGGTTCTGCCGCGCCTGGAGCGGTCCCATGGCGAAGGCCTGCCGACCCGGGAACGGGTGCTGAAGGTCTTCGGTCTTTCCGAGCCGAAGTGCGAGGCGCTGCTCGTCGCCACCGGGCTGCCGGAGAAGGTGCAAACGGCCTTCGGAGTTGACTTTCCTTTCGTCCATGTCAAACTCAGAGCTTCAGGTACGGAAGCCGAAACGCTGCTCGATCGGGCCGAGCCTGTGGCCCGCCGGGCCCTGGGGGATTTCGTCGTCGCGACCGGCGATGCCTCCCTGGCGCAAACCGTGGCGCGATTGCTGACGGGACAAGGGAAAACCCTGGCTCTGGCCGAGTCTTGCACCGGCGGCTGGATCGCCAAGCAGCTCACCGACTTGCCGGGAGCCTCGGCTTTTCTCGAACGGGGGGCGGTGACTTACGCCAACAGCGCCAAAAGCGACTGGCTGAAGGTGCCCGAAGCCGTTCTCGAAACCCAGGGAGCGGTCAGCGCCGAGTGCGCACGGGCGATGGCGAAAGGGGTCCGCGAAGCGGCCAAGGCCGATGTCGCCCTGTCGGTCACCGGCATCGCCGGGCCGGACGGCGGTACCCCGGGCAAACCGGTCGGCACGGTCTTCATCGGCCTGGCGACTGCAGCGGGGGAAGAAGTCAAAGGCTACCGCTTTTCCGGCGACCGGGAGACCGTCCGCCGGCTGAGCATGTGCATGGCGCTGGACCGGTTGCGCCGCCATCTGGAGAAACATTGATCCGCTAATCCCCCTCATCCGCCGTCATGAAGAACGAACGTTTTCTTGAGGAATCCGAATCGACGATGCCGCGCAAGGCCTGGATCACTCCGAAATACCTGGGTGTCACCGCGGGCGTGTTCAGTGCCCTGATCCTGAGCCTCCTCTTGGGACGGGCGTTCCTCGACCGGAGTTTCGCCGAGAGCGCGCTGGTGCTCTTGACCGGCCTGGCGTTGCTCTTTCCCGGCCTCTACCTGGTTCGCCGCCACGGCCTTCCCTGGCGCGAGCGCCGGCGACTCGAAACGGAAAATACCCAACTTCGCCAAGCCGCCGAAGAGGCCGAACTGCGCTTTCAGCACCTTTTCGACAATGCCGGCGACGCCATCTTCTTCATCCATCCCGAAACCGGCGCCTTCCTCGACATCAACCGCCGGGGGGCACAACTCCTCGGCTACCCCGATCAATCCATCACCGATCTCCCCCTTGGAGAACTCTTTCCCGGCGGGCAGCGCCGCCGGTATCTGCGCCTGGTCAAAAAGGTCCTGCGCGACGGCTACGGCGAGGTGCCGAATCTGCTGATCCGGCGCCGGGACGGACGACTCATGCACGGCGAACTCCATGCCCGGCTCGGCGATCTCGGCAAACGCAAGGTGGTCCACTGCGTGCTGCGGGATGTGAGCGAGATGCGCCACATCGAGTCGGAGTTGCGCCAGAAAAACCGCGATCTGGCCCTGGTCAACGACATCGCCCACCAAGCCGCCGGCAGCCGGGATGCCGAGCGCATGCTCGACAGCGTCCTCGGCCGGGTGCTGGAAACCTTTTCCGCCGACGGCGGCGGCATCTTCCTGCTGCGCCACCAGGGGAGCGAACTGCACCTGTTGGTGTATCGGGGGATCGAGGAGCCGGCCCTCTCCGATATGCAAAAAATGCCGGTGGGCCAGGGCCTGGCGGGGCGGGTAGCGGCCAGCGGCAAACCCCGCTCCTCCCCGGATCTGCGCCACGACAACCGGGCTTGGTCCGAGTCGGTGCGCCAGGCCGGCTGGCGCGGCTATCAGGCGGTGCCCCTGGTTTCCGACCAGCGCACCGTCGGCGTCCTCTTCTTTTTCACCCTTGAAAAACGCATCTTCCGCCGCGAAGAGGTCGGATTACTGCTCGCCATCGGCAAACAGCTGGGGGGAGCGGTGGACAGCGTCGAGCTTTACGACGCCTTGCAGTGGCAGCACCGGCTGACCGAAGCGAGCAACCGCGAGTTGGAGCAGTCCCGTCTGCGCCTGCGGGACAACCTGCGCCGGATGGAGCTGGCCAACCGGACCTTGGAGCAGAGCGAACGCCTGAAGAGCAATTTCATTACCCTCGCCTCCCACGAGCTGCGTACCCCCCTGACCTACATCCTTTCCGGCTCCGAGCTCCTCGCCAGCACTCTGAGGGGTCGTCTCACCGACGAGGAACAGAACGTGTTGCGGGCCATTCATCAGGGCGGGCGACGGCTCCATGAAATTGTCCAGGACTTGCTGGACATGGCCCGGATCGAAGCCAACGCCTGCCCGATCACCCGGGGCAAGGTCCACCTGCCGACCCTGCTGGCGGAAGTCGAACAGGAATTCCAGACCATTTTCCGGCAACGGAACCTCAGCTTTCGTATCACTCCCCTGCCGACCGAGGAGATTCACGGCGATGCCCGGCAACTGGGCAAAACCTTCCACCGGCTGGTGGAGAACGCCATCAAGTTCACCCCCGAGGGGGGAGTGATCGAAATCAGCGGGAACCTCCTGCACGATCGGGAGCTTCGCCTTCAGGAGGCGCAACTGCGGGACTTCTCCACCGCCTTCTTCACCCGGCCCATGCTCCCCCGCTTTTTGCAGCTCAGCATCCGCGACACCGGCGTCGGCATCGATCCGACGGAACAGGTGCGGATTTTCGACAAGTTCTATGAGGTCGGCCCTCCCGACGGTCATTTCACCTCCCGCACCTCCTTCGGCGGCAAGGGGGTCGGCCTCGGACTTTCCCTGGTCAAGGGGGTGGTCGAAGCCCACGGCGGCATGACCTGGGTCGAGAGTCCCGGCACCGGTGAAACCCAGGGTGGAAGCGCCTTCCACTTGCTCCTTCCCCTCGACTCGTTGCCGATGGAGGGTTCCCATGAACAATCTGCGAGCCTTTCTGGCCATTCCCCTGCCTGAGGATCTTCGCCGCCGGACGCGACTGCTGCAAAATGAGCTCTCCCCCAGCCTCCCCGATATCCGTTGGGCCAGGTCCGAAAGCCTGCACCTCACCCTCCGCTTCCTCCCCGACCTGCCGGAAGAAACAGTTGAAAAAATAGGGCAAATCATGCTATCGGTAGGAACCTTG
>DIVU01000138.1:4647-5042 GCA_002423365.1 Desulfuromonadaceae bacterium UBA6124
GGTATCGACGGGGGAGCGGCCCTGGGGGAACTCTTTCACGCCCTGGATGAACGCCTCGCGACCATCGGCCTTCCTCGCGAAACCCGGCCCTTCACTCCGCATTTGACCCTGGGCCGCTGGCGCCGGCCGGAGGCCATCCCCCAGGACCTCTGGCAACGCCGGGCGGCATTAACCCTCGGCGACTTCCAGGCCGACCAGATGATACTTTTCGAAAGCCGCCTGGCGGCGAGCGGCGCCATCTATCTCCCCCTGCGCGTCGCGCCCCTGGGGCCCACTCCGGCTGCGGCTTTCTGACAACCTGTAACCAACCCCATTCGGGAGGATGAACAACATGGCGGAGAACAACCGCGATCGGGCCATCGATTTGGCCATCAGCCAGATAGAGAAACAGTTCG
>DIVU01000031.1 GCA_002423365.1 Desulfuromonadaceae bacterium UBA6124
AGTGATAGGGTAGCCGCCGAAAAAATTACACCCGGCGTATACGGCACCGAGGGCGCAAGCAGTATTCCCTTGAATAACAGCAACTTTTTTAGCCACGTTAACCGACCTCCTGTGAAAGATTAACCCTTGTGAACCTTGATGGCAAAGTCAGGGCACCGCAGTTCGCATTGCATGCAAGCGATGCAGTCCTGAGGCCTGGCAACCGTTACCACAAACGCGTCCATCTCCAGTACCTGCTTAGGGCAAAACTCGGCGCAGATCGCACACCCCTTGCAGTACTTTTCGATGACTTCAATTTTCGCACTGCTCATTCCCGTTGATCTCCTTTTTAGGTAGTTGACGCCGGCGTAACCGCCAGAAAAAGCGTCGAAATCCTAACACATGACCTTGTGGTGCGCTACAAAATTAATACGTTCCAGTAAAATAAAGAAGAGCTCCAACAGCAAAGAAGGGCAATGTCGCCATTGCCCTTCTTTGGGTCTGGCAAAACCACTTGAAATTACTTCATGCTGCTGACAAGTTCCTTAACAGCGGCAACGGACTTGTCCATCATAGCCTGCTCAGTGGCATCCAGTTTGAACTGCAGGATGCGCTCGACACCCTTCTCGCCAAGGACGGTGGGAACGCCGACGAAGTAGCCTTTGACGCCGAATTCGCCGTTGAGATAGACACAGCTGGGCAGAACCCGTTTCTGGTCCTTGAGAATCGACTCAGCCATGGCGATGGCGGAAGAGGCCGGGCTGTAGAAGGCACTGCCGGTCTTGAGCAGGGCGACAACTTCGCCGCCGGCGCCGCGGGTACGCTTGACCATGGCTTCCATGACTTCGGCGGCTTTGGCGGCGCTGCCGTATTTCTGCTCAAGCAGTTCCATGACCGGAATGCCCTGAACGCTGGCATAACGGACCAGGGGTACCATGTCGTCGCCGTGACCGCCGAGAGTCATGGCGACAACGTCTTTGACCGATACGCCAAGTTCCCAGGCGATGAAGGCTTTGAAGCGGGCCGAGTCAAGAACACCGGCCTGGCCGATAACGCGCTCGTAGGGGAACCCGGTGATTTTCTGGCAGAGGGTAACCATCGCATCAAGGGGATTGGAGATGATGATGACGAAGGATTTAGGAGCGTATTTCTTGATGCCTTCGGCGACCGAGGTCATGATCTTGCTGTTGACTTCAATCAGGTCGTCGCGGCTCATACCGGGTTTGCGGGGCAGACCGGCGGTAACGATGACGATGTTGGCGCCTTCGATATCCTTGTAATCGTTGGTGCCTCTCAGGCAAACGTCAAAGCCGTCAACGGGAGAAGCTTCGGCGATGTCCAGACACTTGCCCTGGGGCAGGCCTTCGACGATGTCGAACAAGACGACGTCGCCGAGTTCGCGCAGGGCGCAGAGTTGAGCCAGAACGCCACCAATTTGTCCGCCACCGATAAGTGCGATTTTCGCTCTTGCCATGATGTTCTCTCCTTATGTTGGGAAATGAAAGTACGGAATCGGGGGAGATTTTTCCCCCGATTCCGCTAGACAGTTACATCGCTTCGATGATTGCGTTCAGCGTCGCGCTGGGGCACATCGCTTTGGCCGTCTTGACGGGATCAGGGCGATAGTACCCGCCGATATCCACCGGCTTGCCCTGAGCGGCGAGCAGCTCCTGATTGATCTTGGCTTCGTTCGCGGTCATGTCGGCGGCGACTTTGGTGAAGCGCTTGGCGAGTTCGGCATCCTTGGTCTGCGCGGCCAGGGCCTGAGCCCAGTACATGGCCAGGTAGAAATTGCTGCCCCGGTTGTCGATTTCGTTCACCTTACGAGAAGGCGCCTTGGCGTTTTCCAGGTACTTGGTGACTGCTTCATCCAGGGTGTCGGCAAAGAGCTGAACTTTTGCGTTGCCGCTCTGCTTGACCGCCAGTTCGAGGGAGGGGACCAGGGCGCAGTACTCACCCAGGGAGTCCCAACGCAGATGCCCTTCCTTCAGGAACTGCTCGACATGCTTGGGCGCGGAACCGCCGGCGCCGGTTTCGAAGAGTCCGCCGCCTTTGAGCAGGGGAACGATGGAGAGCATGCGGGCACTGGTGCCGAGCTCGATAATCGGGAAGAGGTCGGTCAGGTAGTCGCGCAGGGCGTTGCCGGTGCAGGTGATGGTGTCTTTGCCGGCGCGGGCGCGCTCACAGGCCAGTTTCATCGCATCGTCCGGACGCATGATGCGGATGTCGAGACCGGTGGTGTCGTGATCTTTCAGGTACGCATTGACCTTCTGAATGATCTGGGCATCGTGACCGCGGCGGTCGTCGAGCCAGAAGATGGCGGGGGCGCCGGAAGCCTTGGCGCGGGTGACCGCCAGCTTGACCCAGTCCCTGATCGGCTCGTCCTTGGTCTGGCAGGAACGGAAGACGTCCCCTTCTTCCACCGTCTGCTCCAGCAGGACTTTGCCGGAGGCGTCGACCACGCGGATTTTGCCTTCCGCCGTGGCGTAGAAGGTTTTGTCGTGGGAGCCGTATTCCTCGGCTTTTTGCGCCATCAGGCCGACGTTGGAGGTGTGACCCATGGTCGCTGGGTTGAACTGGCCGTGCTTCTGGCAGTCTTCGATGATGGTTTTGTAGATGGTGGCGTAGCAGCGGTCGGGAATCATGGCCAGGGTATCCTGGAGTTTGTCTTCCAGGTTCCACATCCGGCCGCCGTCGCGCACCACGACCGGCATGGAGGCGTCGATGATGACGTCATTGGGGGTATGCAGGTTGGTGATGCCTTTGCGGGAGTCGACCATCGCCAGGGCCGGACGGGTTTTGTAGACGTCCATGATGGCCGCTTCGATTTCGGCGCGCTTGGCATCGGGTAGGCGCTTGATCTTGACATAGACGTCGCCCAGGCCGTTGCTGACGTTAACGCCGATTTCCTTGAAGACATCGCCATATTTATCGAAAACGTCTTTATAGAAAACGGTGACGCATTGCCCAAACATGTAAGGGTCGGATATTTTCATCATGGTTGCTTTGAGGTGCAGGGAGAGCAATACGCCGTCCTTTTTCGCGACCTCAATCTGCTCTGCAAAGAACTTGCGAAGAGCTGCAATCCTTATGGAAGATGAGTCCAGAACCTCACCGGCTTGCAGCGGCATGTCTTTTTTCAGGACCTTGACGTTGCCGTCCTTGCCGACAAACTCGTAAGTCACCTTGGTCGCGGCGGGAACGGTAACGGAAGTTTCACTGGCGTAGAAATCGTTGTCGGTCATGTGGACGACGCGGGTCTTGGAGTTCTCCGGCCAGGGCTGCATCATTTTGTGCGGGTTTTTCTGGGCGAATTTCTTGACCGAAGCAGCGGCGCGACGGTCGGAGTTGCCTTCACGCAATACCGGGTTGACGGCGCTGCCCAGGCATTTGGCGAAACGTACCTGCAGGGCCTTGTCGGCGTCGGTTTTGGGTTCTTCCGGATAGTCCGGAATTTTATAGCCTTTTTCTTGCAGCTCTTTGATGGCGTCTTGCAACTGGGGGATGGAAGCGCTGACGTTCGGCAGTTTGATGATGTTGGCGTCGGGGGACTGGGTCAGTTCACCCAGTTGCGCCAGGAAGTCGGGAATCTGCTGCTCTTTGGTCAGGCTTTCGGGAAAGTTCGCGATGATGCGGCCCGAGAGGGAGATGTCCCTGGTTTCAACATTGACGCCGGATCCCTTAAGGAACTTCTGCACCATGGGGAGCAGGGAGTAGGTCGCCAGCGCCGGGGCTTCGTCAATTTCGGACCAGATAATCGTTGCTGTTTTCGTTGTCATGTTCTCTCCTTAGTTTTTATGCCGGTATCGCCAGAGCTCAGAGCCGAAGGGCGGGAATGACCGGCCTTCGGTAAGCTTGGATGAAACTCAGGATCGTCTTGCATCGAACAACCTGGATCCGAACGGCGCAACGGATGCGTCGGATCGGGAATTTTTTGAATTCAACCACCAAGAGGGCCGAGGGGGCTACTCGTCAGGCCCTGAAGCGTGTATACAGTATGCAAAAGGTTAATGTATGTCAAGAAAAAATGTGTTGCGCTGTTAGGGGGTTTGCTGTTGAGATGTGGCCCCTGCGCGCTCGGGGCTAAGGGGAGTGGCGAGGGGATCTTTCATGAGGAGGTCAAGAGGGAAGATATCTGATTTTCGGGCCGAGGCCTTCGCTTCGGCGATTTCCAACTCGTTCTGGTTACGGGGGATCGTGAGGGTTTGGCCGCCATAAACCCGACGCGGATCTTTGATCTGATCACGGTTCGCGCGGTAGAGCAGGGGCCAGAGCAGGGGATCTTGATAAATCTCTTTTTTGCCGGCGATGATCCAGAGAGTTTCTCCGTCGGTGACGGTGTAACGGGAGGGAAGGGCGGGTGCGGCTGGGATTAGTTCCATTGGACCCGTTGCGGGAGTGGTCTTCCCCTTGGCCTGGGTTTTGCCGGTTGCGGGCACGGACCGGGAGGGCTTCGGGGCGGATATCATCGGCCTTGGTTGGGGTTGGCCTTCCTCCCGGAGCTGTTCCTTGAGACCCTGGAGCCTTTCCTGGGTGCTCCGGGCTTCGCTGGTGCGCCGTTTCCGTTCGTCGTGGGTCGCCTCAATAGCTTGCCGGGCGAGGGCTTCGGCGTAGAGAAGGGTTGCCCGGGCCTGACGATATTGACCGTCGGCTATGAGGGCTTCACTGTTCTCCAGAACCTCCTGGGCGGTCCGGTAGCGTGCGGGAGCCAGTTCGGCGGCACCGCCGGCATGGGCTTCGGAGAGGGCCGCGCGCGCGGCTTCCAGTTCCCTGTGTGGGGCGGAAGCGCAACCGTGGCCGAAGAGGATAAGGAGAAGCGCTGGAAGAAGAAATCGGCACATGCGACGGTCTTTGTCGGCCGTTGAATTCGTGATGGGGGGACCGGAAGGGCGTCTGCGAGCGGCGCCCTTCCGGTCGTGGGTTTTATTTGGGTTTGACGGCCAGCTTGATGTGCAGTTCGCGCAGCTGTTTTTCGTCGACCGCTCCCGGGGCTTCCGACATCAGACAGGTGGCCTTCTGGGTTTTCGGGAAGGCGATGACGTCGCGGATCGATTCGGACCCGGTCAGAATCATGGTCAGGCGATCGAGACCAAAGGCGATGCCGCCATGGGGCGGTGCACCGAATTCCAGGGCGTCAAGCAGGAAACCGAACTTGACCCGCGCCTCTTCCTCGCCGATGCCCATCAGCTCGAACATCTGGCTCTGCACGGCCTGATCGTGAATACGGATGCTGCCGCCGCCGATTTCCGAGCCGTTGAGGACCAGATCGTAGGCCTTGGCCCGGGCTTTGCCGGGATCGGTGGCGAGCAGGGGGACGTCCTCATCCATCGGCGCGGTGAAGGGGTGATGAACGGCGACGTGGCGGCGGGCTTCCTCATCCCATTCGAGCAGGGGGAAGTCGGTGACCCAGACAAAACGGTATTCGTCCTTTTTGGCCAGGGACAAGCGCTGACCCAGGTGCCCACGCAGGCGGCCGAGGGATTCGTTGGTGATCTTGAAAGAGTCGGCGACGAAGAGTAACAGGTCGCCGAGTTGAGCCTCCATCCGCTGGTTCAGCGCGGCCAGTTCGTCGGCGGTGAAGAACTTGGCGATGGGCGACTGCCAACCTTCCTCGGTCATCTTCACCCAGGCCAGACCTTTGGCGCCGTAAATCTTGACGAACTCGCCGAGATCATCGAGGTCCTTGCGCGACAGGGTCGCCCCGCCCTTGACGTTGATTGCTTTGACCATGCCGCCGTTCCCGACGGCATCGGCGAAGACCTTGAACCCGCAACTCGCGACCAGATCGGAGATTTCCACCAGTTCCAGCCCGAAGCGCAGATCAGGATTGTCCACCCCGTAGCGGGCCAAGGCTTCCTGGTAGGTCATGCGCGCCATCGGCAGGGGGACGTCGACGCCGATCGCCTCTTTGAAGATGGTGGCGATCATCCCTTCCATGACCCGAATGACGTCGTCGCGGTTGATGAAGCTCATTTCGCAGTCGATCTGGGTGAACTCGGGCTGGNNGCTCATCTCGATGTCGATCTGCGTATACTCGGGCTGGCGGTCGGCGCGCAGATCCTCGTCGCGGAAGCAACGGACGATCTGGAAGTAACGATCAAACCCGGAAACCATCAGCAACTGCTTGAAGAGCTGGGGAGACTGGGGCAGGGCGTAAAAGGTGCCGGGGTTGACGCGGCTCGGCACCAGATAGTCGCGGGCGCCTTCGGGGGTGCTCTTGGTCAGGACCGGAGTTTCGATGTCGAGAAAACCCTGGCTGTCGAGGTAGCGACGGACGGTGCGGGTGACCTGGTAGCGCAGCATCAGGTTGTTCTGCACCGCCGGGCGGCGCAGGTCGAGATAGCGGTGCTTGAGGCGGATATTTTCCGCGACCTCGGTATATTCGTCGAGCATGAAGGGCGGAGTCTTGGCGGTATTGAGAATACGCAGGTCGCTGACTTCGACTTCGACCTCGCCGGTTTTCATTTTGGGATTGACGGTCCCCTCGGGGCGCGGAGAGACCTTGCCCTTGATCGCCACGACGAATTCGTTGCGTACCCGGTCGGCCTTGCCGTGAGCTTCCGGATCGCGGTCGGGGTCGAGGGCCAGCTGTATGACCCCCTCGCGATCCCGCAGGTCAATGAAAATCAGGCCGCCGTGGTCGCGGCGTCGCTGCACCCAACCCATCAGACAGACTTCCCGGCCGACTTCCACGGCAGTAACCTGCCCGCAATAATGACTTCTTTTCCAGTCTCCCAGCACGTCGTTCAAGTTCATATCCTCCCCGTATCGATAAGTTGGTTTCTTAATAGCTGATTTTAGCGAATTGGCGATTATAGTGACGCGGTCCGGGGGCCGTCAAGAACTATCCCGCGCGGCTTTCGTCAGGGACCGGGGGGCGCTGCCGCCACCAGGAATTCCTCAATGCCATCCAGGGGGATACTCTCTTGGGTGCTGGTTTCCATGGTACGCAGCTGGCCTTGCCGGCGGGCCATTTCGTCCTCGCCGAGGATCAGCACCCGTTTGGCCATCAGTTTGTCGGCGCGCCGCAACTGGGCTTTGAGGCTTTTCCCTTCGTAGTCCATTTCGGTGCGCAGCTCGCGCCGTTGCAGCCGGGACATGAGGGCGAAGGCGTAACGGGCGGCCTCTTCGCCGAGGGCCGCCAGGAAAAGATCGGGACGGGCGGCTTCGATCCGGGCCTCTCCCTTCATCAGTGCCAGGCGCTCGACGCCCATGGCAAAACCGATGCCGGGCAGGGGTGGCCCCCCCAGGTCCTTGATCAGCCCGTCGTAACGGCCGCCGGCGGCGACGGCATTCTGCGAACCGAGGCTGCCGGTCACCATCTCGAAGGTGGTCTTGGTGTAGTAATCGAGGCCGCGCACCATGCGCGCATTGATGGAAAAGACCGTGCCCACCTCCCGCAGATGCTCCTGCACGCGGGTGAAATGCTCCGTGCAGTCGCCGCAGAGATGGTCGAGGACCGAGGGCGCTCCGACGGTCGCCTCCTTGCAGCCGGGAACCTTGCAGTCCACCACCCGCAGAGGATTGGTCCGGTAGCGGCGGCGGCAATCTTCGCAGAGCGCTTCCAGGCGATCTTCAAGAAAGGCGGTCAGCGCCTGCCGGTAGCCGGGTCGACATTCGGGGCAGCCGAGGGAATTGATCTGCAGTTCGACATCGGTGATGCCCACGGCCTCGAAGTAGTGGGCGAGCATGGTCAGAATCTGGGCATCGATTTTCGGATCTTCGACGCCGATCACTTCGGCCCCGATCTGGTGAAACTGGCGATAGCGCCCTTTTTGTGGGCGTTCGTAGCGAAACATTGGCCCCATGTAATAAAGTTTGGCGATGGGGTCGCGGGTGTGCAGCTTGTTCTGGATGAAAGCGCGCATCACCGGCGCGGTCCCTTCCGGGCGCAGGGTCAGGGAGTTATCGCTCTTGTCGTGGAAGGTGTACATCTCTTTTTCGACGATATCGGTTGTTTCGCCGATAGAGCGCTGGAAAAGTTCTGTTTTTTCCACCACCGGGACGCGGATCTCGGAAAAGCCGTAGAGGCTGAAGATCCGGCGCGCCTGTTCTTCGAGAAATTGCCAGGTTTCCACTTCTCCGGGCAGGATGTCGTTCATGCCCTTAATGCCTGTGATGCTCACGCCAGCAAACCTTTCATTGAATTCGGGAAAATATCGATGGAGTAGTCGCAGAGGGGAGGCGGCAGGCCGGGGCCCGGTCGGGACAGCTGCCTCGGATCCGTACGGCGAAGGGTCTCAGTGCTTCGAGCGGGGGTTGCGCGGGGAATGCTTCATTCTTTCAGTTCCGCGGCGGCGCGGGTGACATTACGGACCTGCTTGCCCTGATACATGGCCTGGTCGGCCAGATCGATAAGCGTTTGTTTGTTGCCGGCGTCGCTGGGATAGACCGCATGCCCCACGGTGGCCGTGATCCGGACCGGCGTGGAGCTTTCCGCCAGGAAAACATGCTCTTCGATGGTCTTGCGAATCCTTTCGCTGACCACAGCGCTGCCGATCGCGCCGGTTTCCACCAGCAGCGCGGTGAATTCATCCCCACCGTAACGAAAGGCCAGGTCGACCTCGCGAATGCACCCACGGAGCAGGTCGGCGACTTCCCGCAAAACCCGGCTGCCGGCCAGGTGCCCGAGGCTGTCGTTGACCCCCTTGAAATGATCGAGGTCCATGAAAATCATGGAAAGTTCCTGACCGTAGCGTTCCGCGCGGCGGATTTCCTGATCCAGCATGACCTGCAGGTAGCGGTAGTTGTGCAGCCCGGTCAGGTCATCGATATAGATGAGATCCTTGGTTCCTTGAAAACGGCAGGCATTGTAGAAGCCGCTGGCCGCCTGTTCGGCCAAAAACAGGAGGTTTTCGTAGGGAAAAGGGGTGGGCAGGTCCGACCCTGGGGCGTTGTACAGAAACAGCGCGCCGCGCAGATGCTTGCCGAAGCGTAGAGGGAAAACACAGAGTTCGCGAAGATCCTGGGGGAGGGCGATATTTTGTGGCAGCTCGCCTCGCCGCATCAGGCGCAATCCACCGATATCGCGCAGTTCCGGAAAGAGGGCCTGGGCCATGGCAATAAGGCGCACATCGCTGTCGGTACCCTGCTTGCCGAGCAGGCGCGGAGTGCGGTTGCGTTCCTGCAAAAAAGCGAAGCCGCGCCCTTCGCCGATCTCCCGCAGCAGGGTTTCGATGGCCTGGGGCATGAGCCGGTCGAGTTCCATCTGTGACGCCAGGTTCTGTCCCGCCTGGTAGAGACGGATCTGGCTCTTGAGCAGAGAGTTCTCGTCGAGCAGGCGTCGCTGTTCGATACAGCTGCGGACCAGGTGGCGCAGTTCTTCGGGGTCGAAAGGTTTCAGCAGATAGTCGCGGGCGCCGCTTTTCAGGGCGTGGATGGCGGTTTCCAGGCTGGCGTGGCTGGTGGCGAGGATGACTTCGGGGGGATTGTCGAGGCCCCGCGCCAGGCGCAAAACATCCAGCCCACCGATGCCGGGCATGACCATGTCGGTCAGGACGACGTCGACTCCCCCCTGGCGCAAGCGGGTCAGCGCGCTGTCGCCGGTGGCGACGGTTTCGACCTGGTAGCCTTCCTCGGCCAGCAACTCGGAATAGAGGCGGCGAAAGAACAGTTCGTCATCGACAACCAGAATGGTAGGTTTCTTCATCCCGAGGTGCTCCTCATAGCTAGAATAGCAGAGTAGCAGAGTGCCAATTTAGTGTCAACGGAATAGCCTTTGGTTCCAATGGGTTGCTTGCCAAGTGCGGGAATCGCTGACGAATCTCAGAGTGCCGTCGCGGTCGGTGCGCCAGAGGGGAATGCCCCGCGCATCCAGGGTGTCTGTCACCCGGACGTGGGGAAAGCGGAAGCGGTTGCCGAATCCCAGCGAGGCGAAAGCGAGCTGTGGGCGCAGTTCGTCGAGCAGCCACTCGGGGTGGCATTTGCCGCTGCCGTGGTGGGGCAGCTTCAGCAGATTGACGGCATGAGGCAAGGGTTGCGCAAGAAGTTGTTCGACCCCCGCTTCCTCCAGGTCGCCGGTCAAAAGGGCGCCATTGTTGCCATCCCGAACGAGCAGAACGAGAGAGGCATCATTGAGATTGTCCGTTTTCTGCTCCGGGGTAAAAATCCACAGCGATTTATCGTCACTTTCGTGGCGCAGGCTCCAACCCGGCGGTTGTATGACGACAGGAACCCCGCTCTTGGCGAGGCTGGCGCGCAGGGATTCGTTCAGCTTTCCGGCCGGCTGCGCCGTCCAGAATTCGTCCACGGGAAAGCTCTCCAATACCCCCGTCAGCCCCTGGCTGTGATCGGGGTGATCGTGGGTGAGAATCACCGCTTCGAGGCGGCGCACCCCGAGGCGGCCGAGGGCCGGTGCGAGCAGACGACGTCCGATGTCGAAACGGGTGTCATGAAAGCCGCCGCCGTCGATGAGGAAATGTCGTCCGCCATCCAGGGTCAGCAGGGTGGCATCCCCCTGGCCGACGCTGAGGGACGTGACGGTCAGCGCCGGCGAACTTTTTTCCGGTGCGATGAGAAGCAATCCGGCGAGCAGGGTGCAGCCGGCCCTGCTTAGCCAACATCGTCGACTTCCCCCCGGCAGCAGCAGGCTGAGGGCGAGAAGCGCCGAGGCCACCAGCAGGGCGGGGGTGGCGTAACAGGTCACCGCTCCGAGCAAAGGAAGATCGGTGGTTCGGTCGACCAGTTTCAACACGGCGAGGGTGATTCGCCCACAGCCGGTAAAGAGCAGGTTGGCGCCCGCTTCCCACAGGGGGAGCAGAAGCGCACCCCCGAGTCCGAGGGGCACGGCGACGAGACCGATGAGGGGGACAGCGAAGAGGTTGGTGACGAGCCCGGCGGGGGCGAGCAGATGAAAATTGGCCAGGACCAGCGGGGTTGTCGTGACCGTCGCGGCGACTGTGGTCAAGGCGAGTCCGACTGCATAGCTCAGCCCTTTTGGCCAGTGACGTGATGCGGGAAGCCAGCGGGGCACCAGCACCAGGATGCCGAAGAGCCCGGCGAAAGAGAGTTGAAAGGCCGGTTGGAAGAGGATCAGCGGTTTGGCGAGGAGAAAAAGAAAAGCACATCCGGCGAGAAGTTTCAGCGTGGGCGTGCGCCGGTTTGCCGACATCAGCAGCGCAACTGCCGCGAGCATGACAAAGGCGCGGCGGGTAGCGATGCCGTCGCCGGTGAGCAGCAGGTAGGCGAAGAGCGGAACGAGCAGCGCCGCCGGGAGTATCCGCCGCGCGGGGGCCAGCAGCAGGAGGCGTTCGGAGCGGCGATAGAGGAGGTTCGCACCGGCATAAAGGATCGCCGCGACCAGCCCGAGATGCAGTCCCGAGATAGCGAAAAGATGGGCGACCCCACCTCGGGCCAAGCGTTCGCGATCCTCTTGGCTGAGGAGGTTTTTGTCGCCGATGACCAGGGCGCGAACCAGGGGTGCCGCTTCGTCATGAACCGCCCGGTCGATGGCCGCGCCGAGCCTTTCCCGCAGGCGCGCCGGCGTCAGCCCCGCTCCGGGAGGATCGGCGAAAACCACCAGTTCCCGGGTGTCGGTCAGATGGGCGGTGGCAAAAATGCCGCGATAGGCGAGATGCCGCGGATAATCGAACTCTCCGGGCAGGCCGAAGGGGCGGGGCGACCGCGGCCGCGCCATAAAGCGGACCCGGCTGCCACTTTGTACCGGGCTCTCCCCCTGGTCGATAGAAACCAAAAGGATTCCGGACACGGCACGGCTTTCTTCGCCGTCGACGATTCTTTCCGTCGCCACCTCCAGGTTGAATCCCCCTTCTTGACGCTGCGCCAGGGCACGCACCCGTCCCTCGATAACCCAGGTTTGGGCGCCGGCGAAGGCGCGGATGTGGTCGGGGGCGGTCGGTGGGCTGAGGGCCTCCTGGTAAAAGGCAATGCCCAGAAGATAGAAGAAGAGGATCGGGAGCACGATGACGAAGCGCCGGAAGAGCAGAACACCGATTCCTGCGGCGAGAGCGCAGAGGCCGGGGACGAGCGGGCTGTCCCAGGGGGCGGGGAGGTAAGGGGCGCTGGCCAGGCCGGCGGCATAGGCCGACAGGTAGTGCCAAATCCCCATGGTGTTCTTCTCAGCGCGGCGCGCCGATGGCTGCAAGCAGGGCCAGCAGTCGATCGATCTGGGTTGGGTCCGGCAACGCGCCCTCCGTGGGCAGGCCGACCAGGCGCCGATAGTCTTCGCCCTGCGAGGCGCGCCGGTCGAGACGGAGATAGTCGACCCCCGTGCGCGGCGGCAGCTGCAGCTGCAGGGAGTGGTTTCCCTCGGCGAGCAGGACCGAAGCGAGAGCCCGTTCCTGGAGATAGCCTGGACTGGGATAGTTCAAGGTGCGGCGTTCGTCGAGTCGGGCCGGGATCGGAGTTTCGCCGGCGCCGCGCAGGCTCAGGGTCCAGATGCCGGGGCGTGGGAGGGAAAAATCGAGACGGATTTCCCCTGCGAGGTTGCCGGCCCGTAGCCAGAGCCTGCCGCTCGGTTCTCCCAACAGCCGCACTTCGGTCGGCTCGGCCCCTTGGCGAAAGACGGCATCTTCCGCCTCGATGATGAAGGATTCCGGGGTCGGGGGGAGGACGGATTCGAGTTGTAATAGCTGGATCACGGAGAGAGCCAGAGCCTCGGCAGCTAGCGACTGCTCGAAGCGCCAGCCGCCCAGGGGTTCGATCAGTGACTGTTCCGGGGCGCTCAGTTCCAGATAATCGAAACTTCCGTCGGGGGGGAGATCGATGAGCACTTCCTGCATGCCGGCGATCAACTCGACCTCTCCGAGCACCACCCGGCCAAACTCCAGGGGACCGTCGGCCTCCCAGGTGCGGCCAACGAGGGTGATGCGGTGCCCCGGTCGGCGCAGGGCCGCGCTGAGACGATAGCGCCCGCCATGGGGGAGAAGGAAGCGCAGGGTGGCGGAGGTGCGGCCGGAAAGCCCGTTGAGCCAGCCGGAGCCGCTGTAGGGGCCGAAGGTTTCGAAGGTTTTGACCGAGACCGCATCGCCGGGCTGAAAACTCTCCTCGCCTTCGATACGCCATTGACGACTGCCGTCGAGGAGCCGGTGATAGTCGAGGTCCTGTGGGTTGTCGGGGAGGCCGAAGGACCAGCCGAGGGCTTCCACCAGGCTGACCACCCACTGGCGCTGGCTGAGCCCGGTTTCAGCCCGGGGAACGCCGGTCAGGGCCAGCCAGATGAAAAGGGTCGCCAGGGCGCGTGTTTTGAACAAAAGCAAGCCTCCCGAACAGGTCGTTGACCCGAAACGCGGGTCGAAGGCCACGTTAGCACAGCCGCCGGATTTTGCCTAGGGCGCCCGACGCCGAGCGGTCTTCCCGATGGAACGGGGATTCTGCTTTGGCCCTCCCCCTCGCCGCCGGCCGTTGCCCTCGGGGATGGCGACCGGCGACCGTTTGCGTACTTTTCGCGGTCGGTCTCTCTCGCTCCGGCTTTGTCTCGGAAGGGGGGAGTAGATGGGAAAAACCGATGACAAAAAAGCCCAAAAGCATCAACATTTCAAACATGGCCATCATCCTTTCTGGTGTGATGGTCCGATGATCCGCCCATTGTGCGACAGAATAAGTCGCAATTCCTGCTGGAACCCTTGGCCGGGGATTGTTTGGCATTTTTTGACGCATCCATGTATATATGGGGCCGCCCGGTAGTTGACGGGAAGTGATTTCGAGAGGACGAAACACATGAATGTGATCGATGTCAATGGGTTGCACAAGAGCTACGGCGCGCGGTTGGTGCTCGACGGCCTGGTTTTCGCCGTGGCCGAGGGCGAGAAGGTGGGGGTCATCGGCCGCAACGGTTGTGGCAAGTCGACTCTACTACGGGTGCTTGCCGGCGGTGAGGATGCCGATGCCGGCGAGGTGATGCGCAAGCGGGGCCTGACGGCGGCCTATCTGCCCCAGGAACCGGAACTCGATCCCGATCTGACCATTGCCGAAACCCTGGAACGGGCGCTGGAAGAGGCGCGCCAAAAGCTGGAGCGTTTTCACGAAATCGCCGCGCGCCTGCCCGCCGCAGGCGGCGATGAAGAGGAACGGTTGCTGGCGGAACAGCAGACCTTGCAGCTCTGGCTCGATCATCATGGCGCCTGGGATCTCGGCCACCGCATCGCTGATATCTCTGGCCGCTTCGGCATCGTCGAAATGTCCCAGCGGGTCGGGGAGCTCTCCGGCGGCTGGGTCAAGAAGGTGGCCCTGGCCGGGATGTTTTTGCGCGAGCCGGAACTTTTGCTTCTCGACGAGCCGACCAACCATCT
>DIVU01000254.1 GCA_002423365.1 Desulfuromonadaceae bacterium UBA6124
TTGGCACAGGAGCGAGAAAGTATCAAAACCCGCCGCGCCTGTCAATCTCTTTTTCAACCTTTTTTTCCTGGCGTTGTTCTACTCATCTGCCATCCGGCACCTTTCGACAACGGAGGCCGGTTATACCCAATCCAGCAATTTCTGTCAAGACGATTTCGTCCCCCCGGCATTTTATTTCGTTACAAATTCGATGCGGGCATACCTGCGCTTCCCGGCCTGCAGCACCAGCGCCTGATGGCCATCGATTTCCAGGTCGGGATTCTCGACCTTTTCCCCATCAATCTTAACCCCTCCCTGCTGGATGAGGCGACGTGCTTCACCGTTGGACTTAGTCAGGCCGGTGTCGGTCAGCAACTTGCAGATCCACAGGGGGCCGGAAGCAGCCAGGTTGATCACCTCGATATCGTCGGGAATTTCCTTCTGCTTGAACTGCTGAACAAAATCCTCCTCGGCCTGCCAGGCCTCGGCGGCTCCGTGGAAACGCGCCACCAGCTCTCGGGCCAGGGCCTTCTTGCTCTCCATGGGATGAGCGCCGTCGGGGCGGCCGGCGACGCCGTCCTTGACTTTCTGCAAGGTGGCAAGATCAACATCGGAAAGCAGTTCGTAGTAGCGCACCATCAGCTCATCGGTGATGCTCATCACCTTGCCGTAAATTTCCTTGGGCGACTCGGTGATGCCAATGTAATTACCCAGGGATTTGCTCATCTTGTTGACGCCGTCAAGCCCTTCGAGCAGCGGCATGGTCAGCACCGACTGGGGACGCTGCCCTTCCTGCCGCTGCAACTCGCGGCCGACCAGCAGATTGAACTTCTGGTCGGTGCCGCCCAGTTCCACATCGGATTTCAGGGCCACGGAGTCGTACCCCTGCACCAGCGGATAAAGAAATTCGTGGATCGCGATCGGCTGCTGCCCGCTGAAGCGCTTGTGGAAATCGTCCCGCTCCAGCATGCGCGCCACGGTGTAGCGGGACGCCAGAGCAATGAGGCCGGCGGCGGACATCGGTCCCATCCAGGTACTATTGAAAACAACCTCGGTCTTTTCCGGATCGAGAATCTTGAAGACCTGCTCCTTGTAGGTCTCGGCGTTCAACAGCACCTGTTCGCGAGTCAGGGCCTTGCGGGTTTCGTTCTTGCCGGTGGGATCGCCGATCATGCCGGTGAAGTCGCCGATCAAAAAACAGACGTGGTGCCCCAGATCCTGAAACTGCTTGAGCTTCTGGATCAGGACCGTGTGGCCGAGATGCAGGTCGGGAGCGGTCGGATCGAATCCCGCCTTGATTTTCAGGGGAACGCCGGTCTTCACCGACTGGGCGATTTTTTCCTCCAGCTCCGCCTCGACGAGGATTTCCACCGCCCCGCGCCGGATGACGGCCATCTGTTCCTGAACCGACTTCATAATAATATCGTCCTTCGTAGTGTTAGTCAGCGAGTTCTTCAAGCACACGTTCGATACCGACGGCGCGGCCGGTTTGCTCATCAATGGTCAAAACCACGGCGCAGATCACCGAGTCCTTCTTGGCCACCTCGAAACGCACCGGCAACAGCGAAAGAAACTTTTCCACCGCCAATTCCTTGCGGATGCCGATGACCGAATCGCGGCTGCCGGTCATGCCGACATCGGTCATGTAAGCGGTCCCGCCGGGGAGGATGCGCTCGTCGGCGGTCGGCACATGGGTATGGGTCCCGACCACCGCCGAGACCCGGCCATCGAGATAACAGCCGAGCGCCGCCTTTTCACTGGTCGCTTCTGCGTGAAAATCGACCAGAATCACCGATGTCTGCCGGCGCAACTCCTCAACCAAGGCATCGGCGACGCGAAAGGGGCACTCCAGGTTGTTCATGAAGACCCGGCCTTCAAGATTGAGGATGCCCACCGGAATACCGGCACTTGTGGTGTAGACCCCATGCCCCCGGCCGGGCGCTCCGGCCGGGTAGTTAGCCGGACGCAACAGCCGCTTCTGGCTCTCCAGGTAGGGATAGAGCTCCTTCTTGTCCCAGATATGGTTGCCTGAGGTCAGCACGTCGACCCCGAGATCGTACAACTCCCGGGCCAGGTCGGCGGTGAGGCCGAAGCCGGCGGCGGCGTTTTCGCCGTTGGCTACCACCAGGTCGATCTGGTGGCGGTCGATCAGACGATTGAGGCGGCTGGATAGGGCCAGACGCCCGGCGCGGCCGACGACATCTCCGATAAAAAGAATTTTCAAAGGAACTCCCGATCTATCGTTAGCGCCCCGCGTGGAAGCGCCAATCCTATTTGGCGTATTCGGTGGCCCGGGTTTCGCGAATGACGTTGACCTTGATCTGACCGGGATAGGTCATCTCGGCTTCGATCTTGCGGGCGATATCCTTGGCCAGCACGTAGGACTGGGCATCGGAAACATCCTCGCTCGACACCATGACCCGGATTTCGCGCCCCGCCTGGATGGCGTAGCAACTGGACACACCGGAAAAGGAGGTGCCGATACGCTCCAGGTCTTCGAGGCGCTTGACGTAGGTTTCCAGCATCTCGCG
>DIVU01000277.1 GCA_002423365.1 Desulfuromonadaceae bacterium UBA6124
AGTATTTGGTCGGGGGTGGCGGTCCTTTCAAAGGCGTATTCTCCCGCCTTGATCCGCTGAGCCGCCTCGCGCCAGCGGGCCAGCAGTTTGAAGAGGCGGGCATCGGCGACGACGCCGACGGTCGCCAAGTCCTCGGCCACCCGGGCAAAAGAAGCACCGGGGGGGATTTCTACCACCTGGCGCTGTGGGGGCGATACTGGTTGGACGAGAAACCGGCGGACATGCATGACCGGCAGGATCAGAGCGAGAATGAGCAGGGCCGACAGGGCGGCGATCAGTTTGCGGCGACGCAGCATCAGAAGTTGAACTTGTTTTCGTTGCCGTGCCGCAGGCGCTCGATGTTGGCGCGGTGGCGGACGATGACCATGGCGGCGATGAAGAGGGCGGCGCCGAAAAGCCAGGCGGAGCCTTCGAAGAGCAAAACCAGCCAGGGGATGGCGGCGGCGGCGCTGATCGAGCCGAGGGAGATATAGCGCCACTTCCAGAGAACCAAGGCGAAGACCGCGAAGGCGACAAGCACCGCCATGGGCGACAGGACCAGGAAGATGCCGAGGGCCGTGGCTACGCCCTTGCCCCCCTTGAAGCCGAGGTAAACCGGGTAAAGATGGCCGAGGAAGGTGGCGGCGGCGACCAGAGCGACCTGCGCGGGGGAAAAGCCGGTGGCCTGGGCGGCGAAAAGGGTCGGCAAGACCCCCTTGAGGGCGTCGCCAACCAAGGTGGCGATACCCAGGCCGCGACCGGCCACGCGGTAGACGTTGGTGGCGCCGATGTTGCCGCTGCCGGCTTGGCGGATGTCTTCCTTGCCGAAAAGGCGGGTGAGGACGATGCCGCAGGGAATAGCGCCGATCAGGTAGGCGATGATGATGAAGAGGATGACGCTCACGGGATTCTCCAACGGGAGGAAGAAGCGGCCCGGGGCCACTTCAGGCTGGTTTTTGGCGGACTCTCCCGCCCCCGCTCAGGGGGCAAAAGCACCTGCTTCTACCACGGGACCGGGGAAAAATCAAGCCACCCGGCCCTCCCGCCGCCCGGGGCGGGAGGCTTCATAAAAAACAGGGGCCGGCGGATGGTTCCGTCGGCCCCGGCGATTGGGCTGAAGTACGAGATCGCTTTCGACCTCAGAAGGAATACTGCAGGTTCAGGCTCGTTTTCGAGTCGTTTTTCTTTACCTCTTCGGCGGGATCGGTGTCGTGCTCCCAGATGTTGGCCAGGCGCAGCGACCAGGGGCCGGCGATGGTGGTGGTCAGGTCGGCCTCGTTGCGGCTGGTGAACTCGCCCCCCTGCTCCAGGCTCGGATAGATCGTGAAGTTGTTGCTGAAGGTGGCGTAATCGGAGAGCTTGTAACGGAACCTCATGCCGAGACGGGCGGTGATCCACTGATCGTCCTCGCTGTCGATGCGGTCCTCGGAAAAATAGGCGACGCCGGCTTCGAAAGCCAGGGCCTTGATGTCGTCGTCCCAGACCTGATAACCGACACCGGGGCCGACGATGGTGCGCAGGTTCAGATCCTTGAACTTGTCCTTGAGCAGTTCCACGCTCAGATAGCCGTAGAATTTTTCGGTAAAGAAGTAGTCGTATTTGAGCGCCCCGTAAATGTCGCGGGTGGTCAACTCGCCGTCTTCCTCGGCATAGTTGTAGAGGAAGGAGAGGTTGTAGCGGTCCTTGATGCTGCGACGGGTGGCATCGGCGCCAAAGTTCACGCTGGTGCGGTCGGTATTGCCCGACTGGTCGAAGGCGCCGAGAAAGACCTTGCCATCCCAGGTCCAGGGGGGCGGGGGCTCGACGTTGATCGAAGCGACCTTCGCCCATTCCACATCGGCGGCGCCCCGGGCGTCACCTTCCATTACCTGCAACGCATCGACATCCCCCTTCAGCGGCCCGGACAATACCTCGCCACCCTCCAGGCGGACATCTACCGGTTGTTCCGTTTCGATCCGCTGTACGGCACCGGTCTTCAGCTCGATCTTTTCGGCGTAGTCGGTTTTCAGGGTGATCAAACCCTTTTCGGCACTGATCACCGTGCCGGTGATGCGGTCGCCGTTTTTCAGCACGATTTGGTCGGCACTGGCCAACGATGCGCCGGCAAGGGACAGACAGAGCAGTAGGGGGGTGAGTTTCGTTATCATTGAACCTCCGTGGTCAACACCATTCGATAAGATATCAATGGCACAAGGCGCGGCCCGTGTTTCGATATCCATGAGTAAGGTATTATTGAAGAGCTTTTATCATGAAAAAAGACCAAGTCAATCTCGACGACGAAGGGAAACCGATCGATTCGCCTATCCTCCATGCGTCGGATGTCATGAATTTTCACAATATTTCCTCATTTCCTGCATAGTCGAGGAGCATAATTCCGTGTAAAAATAGCTGCGAAACGGCACCTGCCGCGCTTACCGCGCCGCGCGCGCCGGTCTTCATGGAGGTGAAGATGAAAACGACCGCTTCTTTGCTGCGATATTTTCTGGGAAGACTGTTCCCTGCGACCCTGCTTCTGCTGGTGTGCGGGGCAGCGGCGACGGCGGAGGATTATGCCGACGGCCGCTACAGTCGCGAAGAGCTCGCCCAGATGCTCGCTCCCATCGCCCTCTATCCTGACAGCCTTCTTTCCCAGGTGTTAATGGCCGCGACCTATCCCGTGGAGTTGGTTGAGGCCGACCGCTGGCTCGGGGATCGCCCCGATTTGCGGGACGATGAATTGGATGAAGCGCTCCTCGACCGGGACTGGGACCCCAGTGTCAAGGCGCTCTGCCATTTTCCCACGGTGCTGGCCCTGATGAGCGACCGGATCGGCGAGACCTCGCGGATCGGCGACGCCTTCCTCGACCAGGAAGAAGAGGTCATGGCCATGGTTCAGGAGCTCAGGGCCAAGGCCCGCGCCCAGGGAAATCTCGCCAGCACCTCCGAACAGCGGGTCTGGGCCGACGCCGACGCCATCATCATCGAACCGACCGATCCCCGGGTGGTCTACGTTCCCTATTACGATCCCGTCAGCGTCTACGGCTCCTGGTGGTATCCCGATTATCCCCCCTATTACTGGACCCCGGCGGGCGCCAGCCTCGGGGTCGGCCTCTCTTTCTGGCCGGGGGTCTACTTCGGCTTTTCCTTTTCCAACTGGAGTCGTTTCGACTGGCGGCAGCGCTACATCCACATCGATAGCCACCGCCGACCGCGCTATGTCCACCAGGACCGCTGGCGGTACAACCCCGGACGCTGGGAGGGCGGCTTAAACCATCGCTCCACGGTCATCCGCCACGCGCCGCCCCCAGCGCGCCTGCGGAATGTTCCCGTCGAGCCGCGCCGGCGTCCCGACGTTTTTCGGCCCGCGCCCGATTGGCCGAGTACCGACCCCAGGCATTTCGACCGGATTCGCCAGGATCGCGAGCGCCGTGATATAGACCGCAGGTCCAGGGATTTCCAGGATCCGGAGAAACGGGATCGGCGCCCCGCATCCGATCGAGGTCAGGATGTGCACCGACCGGGCAAGGACGGTCAGTGGCAGCGCTCGGGGGATGGACAGCGTCCGCCCGCGCCGCCCCGTAACGACCGGGGCGTGCGTTTGCGGGATATCGTTCCGCCACAGCCGAGTTCCCCCGCCGTCAGGGCACCGCAGGCGCCGGAGCAGAGAGGAAACTACCAAGGCCAAGGCCTGCGCCGCGTGGTTCCGACCCCGATCACCATCGAAAAAGGCCCGCCTCCGGGAACCGCCCCCGTCCCAGGTCCGCGTAAGGACAGGGGTGAAGGGCACGGCAGGTTGCGTCCGCAAGGGCAGTGACGACTTCGGCTCCGTTCTTTGAACGGAGCCGATGGGAATCGTGGCGAAGGCCGATAAGATCGCGGGAATCTTCTTTTAAAAACAAGGGAGGCAGGATTCAAGGCTTGGATGAAACATCCAGGGAAAATGTTCTCTGGCAAAGAGTTGAATCAATGCGGGGATGAAGCCATCTTCAAAATGGGGGATTCGGTAACTTATTGATCCAGATGCGCCGCCCATTCCCGCCACACCGCCCAGGCGACCGCCAGCACGATGGGACCGACGAACAGCCCCACCAGACCGAAGGCGAGAATCCCGCCGAGGACGCCGAACAGAACCAGCAGAAAAGGGATGGCGCTGACGCTGCTGATGAAGAGCGGTCGTAAAAGGTTGTCGGCCTGACTGACCACCAAGGCGCCCCAGACCCACATGCCGAGCGCCGCTCCCACCTTCCCCAACGACAGCAGCCACAGCCCCGCCCCGCCCCAGAGTAGTGGGGTTCCGAAGGGAACCAGGGCCAACAGGGCGGTCATGGCGCCGAGGGTCACCGGCGAATCCAATCCGGCCACCCAGTACCCCGCACCGGCCAAGCTCCCCTGCACCAAGGCGGTCAGCAGGACCCCATAGACCACGGCGCGGCAGGTGGCCGCCACTGCTTCCAGATAGCCGTGGGCGCTCGACCCGAGATAGCGTTCCAGCACATGGCGCAGCTCCAGCACAATCCGGGTGCCGTCGCGGTAAAAAAAGAACAGGATCAGCACCACCAGAACCAATTTGATGAGATTCCTGCCCAGTCCGCCGACCAGGAACGCCGCCTGGCTGGAATGGGCTTTGAGCCAGAGTTTCCCGGCGACGATGACCGATTGGGGATCGGCCAGCAGCAGCTCCCGTTTCTGTAAGAGCCAATCCCCGAGGCCGGGCATCCGCCGCAGCCAGTCGGGGACGAGCGGCGGCGCGGTGACGAACTCCTGGAAGAGAGGGTAGATCCGGCTGACTTCCTGTTGCGCGAGCCAGCCGAGCCAGAAGAGGGGAACGAAGATCGTGAACGCCATCAGGATCGTTGTCAGCGCCGCCGCCAGGGTATCGCGACCGCCGCATTGGCTCCGGATCCATTTGGCCACCGGCCAGGAGGCGTAGGCCAGCACGCCAGCCCAGGCCAGGGGGGACAGAAACGGCGTCACCACCAGAAAGGACAGCAGGATCAAGCCGGTCAGCGCCAGCCAAGGGACCAGGCGACGGCTGATGGGAGAGGCGGCGGGCATGGTCTCTTCCTTAATTGAAAACGCCGGCGACCAGATAGGCGGTATAGCCGACATAGCAGGCCAGGAGCACGGTGCCTTCGAGACGGTTGATACGACCGGGGCCGCGGAATCCGAAGCCGATGACGAAAAGGGCCAGGGTGAGAGCACCCATGACCAGCATATCCCGAGTCAAAACTTCAGGCGCCACCGGCATGGGTCGTATCGCGCCGGCAATGCCGACTACCGCCAGGGTGTTGAAGAGGTTGGAGCCGAGGATGTTGCCCAGGGCGATATCGTGCTCCCCCTTGCGTGCCGCGATGACCGAGGAAGCCAGTTCCGGCAGCGAAGTGCCGACGGCGACGATGGTCAGGCCGATGATCAGGTCGCTCACCCCGAAACCGTGGGCGATTTCAACCGCCCCCCAGACAAGGATGCGGGAACTGGCGATGAGCAGCAGCAAACCGACAACGACCCAGAGGAGCGCCCGGTTCATCGGCATCGTCTGACCGGTCAGTTCCGCCTCCATCTCCTGCCCCAGCGCATCGGTCTTTTTCCTCACCCCCTGCACAATCGTCCAGGTCATCAAACCGGCGAAAACGCCCAGCAGCACCAGGGCATCGAGCCGGGTGAGGCGGCCGTCCCCTAGCTGCCAGACCGCCAGCAGGGTCACGGCGGTCAGAATCGGCAACTCCTTGCGCAGCACCTGCGAATGCACGGC